>JAAYWF010000242.1 GCA_012516825.1 Lentimicrobium sp.
CTTTGTTAACTGTTGTTTTTCTTATTTTACTATAAATTTCCCATGACCTAATAGTTCCTCCGAAGTGTATATTTTATAGAAATTCAGTCCTTTTGATAGTACGATGGTATTCAGTTTAATTGTCTCTTCATTTGTTCTCAGTCTATGTATTACCTGACCCTTATTATTGTAAAATTCGATAATCTTTATTTCTAGCTTTTTCACATTAAAACAAATTGTTATTTGGTCAGTTGATGGATTTGGATATAAATTAACTAATTGTCCAATTTCTTGATCATTTATTGAAACAGGTTTTACAGTTACAAAATATACAGGGGCTCCTGTTGCTGAACAACCAGCAGAGTCAGTTGCTGTAAGATAATATGCAACTGATGAATCAGGTTTTGCCCAAAACGACAGGCTTGTTGAATCACTTAAACCATGGTTTGGGCGTCACAAGTAATTTACTGGTGATATCCCGCCAAGTACATTGTGAAAGTTGGAAAGAAAAACAGAGTCTCCGTGCTGAATTACATAATTACATGTTCCGAGATGTGTGCCAAATATTGAAAACCTCACGTTTACAGAATCTGTGCAAATATTTGATTTGCTGTCAATAACTGTCAATTTAAATATCAAATTCTCACCGGAAGAAATAACAGTAGGGTTGGCAGAGGTAGTGTCATCTAAAAAGTCAGATGCTGTGTAAATCCATGTTCCAACCTGCCATGTTGTTTCCCAAATGTAGGTGTAGGGAGGTGTTCCTCCAATTGCTGTTGGATTTCCACCCAGTTGAACAGAATCCATGCCATACCAATCGCCGCAAATTATCACATCTGGTCCTGCGTCTGCAATGCATTGTCCATTAACAAAATTAATTTGCGTTAGGAACAAAACTGTCGAAATTAGAATTAGTTTTTTCATTGCTTATTGTTTTTATTAATTACAGTTAATAGTTTGCAGCTATGTCCAGAAGCCGTTTTGTGGACTTCGTTACTGTTGCCCGCTGTAAATTTTTGCGGAACACTGCCGTTTCAATTTTTTTTTCATAGTTGTAATTATTATGTTTTTGCTTCATTAAGCTTACAAAGGACACGTTTATTTGTGCTATTTTATGACGCCAATCTTTCTTTTTTGGGGGATTGGAGTCATAAAGTTGTACTTATCTTACAAAATTAAAATAATTAATTGCAAGTTATCAAATTGGCTATAAATATTTTGCAAACTTTTGGCGGTAACGTGCGAGTTTATGTGCCATAAGAGATTTCGGAGCGGGAACAACCGTTAAAACGAAAATTAAAATTATATAATTTTCATCACAATAGTGTTTTGTATTGATTAATTCGGGTTAAATCTCCATTTTTAATTGCAAAGTCAGTTTGAAGGAGTGTCTGTGATAGCAGGTTTTGCCATGTTTTATTATGGCCTGCCGATGTTCGTAGGTTGGATAACCTTTATTTTGTTTCCAATTAAACTCCGGAAATTCGGCATCAATTTTCTGCATGTACTCATCTCTGTGCGTTTTAGCCAAAACTGATGCTGCTGCTATTGACATATATGATCCATCGCCTCCGACAAAGCATTGATAAGGAATATTGCGATATGGCTTAAAACGATTACCATCAACAATAATTAGCTCAGGACTCATCGTCAGTTGATCCAACGCAAGATGCATTGCGAGGATTGAGGCATTCAAAATATTGATTTCATCAATTTTGTGATTATCTACAAAAGCTACCCCCCAGGTTAGTGCTTTATTCTCTATAACTGTACGAAGGAACTTTCGCTCTTTTTCATTAAGCTTTTTTGAATCATTGAGCAGGTCGTTTTCAAAATCATCGGGCAGAATTACGGCAGCAGCAACAACAGGTCCGGCAAGACAGCCTCTTCCAGCTTCATCACATCCGGCTTCAATATTGATGGCGCTATGTCGCTTGCGAAGCACGATTATATCAAATAGATTATTTTACCTATAAAAATGAAAATCAGAATTAATATCATTAACGTTTCGGTTAAGATCACTTTTTTTGTTTGCGATAAATAAACCGATAATATTGCCGATAGTGGGATTGAGGTTAATAAAAGATGAAATTTCAGCTCAGCGCCAGCCCAAAATGAGGTTGCCAACGAGAAAACGAAAAAGAAAATCAATACCTTGAATTTCCTTCTGATTTCAATAGAGTTTGTAGAAATCTGCTTTGATATTTCCCGATACCCTGAAATAAAAAGAATGAAAAAGAGAATCCAGACTATAAAAATGTATGGATCGAATTTTAAACTGAGGGGTTGAATATTTGAAACGCTGTTTATAAACCATGAAAACGAATCCTGTAACTGATCGGTCCATAAAAAATACAATGCTGCATAGAGCCATGGTAAAGCAACTCCTGTGATTGTGATGAGTAGCGTTCTAAAAGTGAAACTATGATAGATCATCAGGCATACCCAGAGAAAGAGGAGAAACCAAACTGTCGGGAAATGTAATAGAGAAGAGAGGCCTGTTAACAAACTGGCATCAAAAACCCTTTTATATGAAAATTGTTCGCCATACGAGTTGAAAATAATATTGAGTGCCAAAATCATGATCAGGTTGACTAAAAGCATGATGTTTGGTTGTAAAATTGGCGTTGCGCTACTTGTTATGGTGATATATATTGCTGCTGTTAGAAGTTGATTTAGTGGTGTAATACGGTTGTTTTCAAGTAATTGATTTAAAAGTAATGCTTGAAGTATCAGAATAATGAGAGAGATTATTGCTGCCAGAAACGGAAATGATCGTTCAAAAGCAATTAACGTTTCAAATTTAAAACCCGAGTCGAAATTTGCAAACATTTCCGGATTAAACAAGGTGTCAATTCTTAGCAGAACTGCTAAAAACAATAAAGCCAGATATTGACCGAAAAACTTAGCCCTGAATAATTTAAGATACATTTTATGATATCCTCTTCAACTTGTAAATTCTACTCTATTTTTATAGGAAGAACATCCTTTCCTATGTCGCGCCGGAAATATTTCCCTTCGAATTCAATTTTTTCAGCGATGGCATAGGACTTGTCAAGCGCTTCATTTAATGAATCAGCCATCGAAGTAACTGCCATAACCCTGCCTCCGTTTGTCAGTAGAGTATCGCCTGAGAGACGCGATCCCGCATGAAAGATTATAGAACCGATTCCGATATCGGGGAGTACGATAGTTTTTCCTTTCTCATATTGTTCCGGGTATCCTTTGGAGGCCAAAAAAATAGTTGCCGCAGCGTGTGGGTCAACTTCAATTTTGTGGTTTGAAAGGGTTTGATTGGCTGAGGCCAAAAAAAGTTCAAGCAGATCGTTTTTTATCCGTGGTATTACTACCTCTGCTTCCGGATCGCCCATTCGGCAATTGTACTCAATCACTTTTGGATTATCGTTTTCATTTATTAATCCGAAAAAAATGAATCCTATGTAATCAATATTTTCTTTTGCAAGTCCTTTAATAGTCGGCTTTATCACCTGTTGTTCAATTTTTTGCATAAAAGTTTGATTGGCAAAAGCAACCGGCGATACTGCTCCCATTCCTCCTGTGTTAGGTCCTCTATCGCCTTCGCCAATCTTTTTATAATCTTTTGCCTCAGGCAGAATGAGATAGTTTTTGCCATCAGTCAACACAAACACCGACAATTCTATTCCGTTCAGGAATTTTTCAATCATTACTTTTTCTGATGCAGCGCCAAATGCTTTGTGGCATATCATTTCAATTAACTTTTCCTGCGCTGTTTTTAGATTATCGGTAATAATTACCCCTTTACCGGCTGCCAGCCCATCAGCTTTTAGAACAAATGGAGGCGGCATTGTTTCGAGCAGAGCTAGGCCCTCGTTCAAATTTTTGGAAGTGATAGTCGTATGAAATGCTGTAGGGATATTATGTCTCTTCATGAATTCCTTTGCAAAATCTTTACTTCCTTCCAGTCGTGCGCCTCTTAACGAAGGTCCGATAACTTTTACATTTCCAAGCTTATTGTGGTTTTTAAAAAAGTCGTAAATCCCTTTTACCAACGATGCTTCTGGGCCGACCACAATCATCTCTATGTCGTTATTTGCAACACATGTTGCAACTTCTTCAAAATTTTCAGGATTAAGATCAATGTTGGTTCCTAATGCTGAAGTGCCGGCATTGCCAGGGCCAATAAAAAGATGGGTTAGGAGAGGACTTTGCTTTATTTTCCATGCTAACGCATGCTCCCGCCCACCAGAGCCAAGCAACAAGACATTCATATTTTTTTGATGCAAATTAACAAAATAATAATGAAGGTGTATTTTTGGCGAATAAAAGAATAACAATGTGAGGAACATTTTTTTTGCAATTATATTTCTGTTAATTCCTGTTTTGTTGGTTTCAGAAACGGAACCTCTTTATAACACCTCTGTAAGTTCGGTATATTTATTCCAATACAGCAGAGGCGTGGAAGCATCAATGGATAACTATTTTGTTAGGGAACTGGCTAAAATAAATTACCTCAATCCCTATCGAACAAGCTACGGCCTTGAGTACAATATTGAGATTGCTATTACAGAGATATCTAAAAAAAAACTTGAAATCATCAGCCGTTTTACTCAAATTAAAATGTTTGGCGAATTGGCCTATCGAAATTTTGATATTGCTTCGCTTTTTGTGCCTGAACTTTATGGCTTTACACTAATTATAAATCAAAATAGCGGGGAAACTATTAATTGGACATCAGAAGATTTGCTAAAAGGAGAGCAAGTAAAGAGTATTCTGGAGTTGCCTGAAAGCGCTGACTTTAACAATACCAGTTTTGAAATAATAAACATCAGGTTTTCTTATAATGAAAAATC
Organism: Lentimicrobium sp.; assembly: GCA_012516825.1. Lineage (GTDB taxonomy): Bacteria > Bacteroidota > Bacteroidia > Bacteroidales > 4484-276 > RZYY01. The sequence goes on from JAAYWF010000242.1 coordinate 4,812, forward strand.
TGTTGCTCGGTTTAACCGTGTAATGAATGAAATACATGAATATCTTGCTAATCTTGAATTAATTAATTTTTCTTTATCTAAAGCTGAAAATATTGAGCCTGAAAATGACGATGCCTTATTTGAAAATCATTTTTCTATTTACGATCTCGAGGTATTCCAAGCATATCTTGATACAATTAAATTTCACACTGATTTAGTTGTTCCGTTGGATTATGAAGAAGAGTGGCAACTTGGGAAGCGAACCCTTAATTCAAATCTTAGAAGACTTCGAACTCAGTTGACGAGAAGGTTGGAGTTAATTGATTTCAGGTTGGATGGAGAGGATTATCATCGGGCTGCTGAGCGGATTATAGAAATACAAATTGGCTATGTAGAAGAGATGGGAAGGGTTATTCATTTTCATGAACCTGTTTATATGCGTTTTGCTGAGTTTTTTAAAGACGATACTGACTGGCGCCAAATGTTTTTAGCGGTTGCACGGCAGTTTAGCATGATTGATACCTCTATTTTACAAAATAAGCTGATCGCAGAACTCGTAAGAAATTATATTGCCCGAAGTGATGAATATTATATACATGAGCAATACAACGAATCGCTTTTGCTCTTGACCTCGGCTGATGTTGTTTGTCGGATTAATGCTGAAATTGACTGCAATTTGGAAATCTTTAATAGGATGGCCAAATCAAAGTTTGGAATATATGATTCCTATCTCAGTATTGCTCAGTCGGCGATGAGTGCCGGTAATCCCGATCTTGCCCGGCGATATCTTGGTCAGGCGGCCGATTATCAGAAAGCAAACTCAGGATTGATACTTGTCGCTGGTGCGGTTAATGATCTATTGGAGAAATTAGCGTGGCAATACTTCGAAGAGGGGCGATCAGCAGTAAGATTAGCAAAATGGGATATCGCATCAGCTTATCTTGTCGCAGCAAAAGAGATATATAACTCTTTGAACAAACATTACTTCAACGAGGTAATTGAACATGAACTTTCCAAGATTGAAAAATGATATTGAAAGAAGATAAATTACTTTTTGTTTTCCATGAATGATGGATTATCTTTTTTCATCATTTGACCGTTTAAAATTGAGTTCGCTTTAGGAACGATTTTTTTTTAAATATTAATGTATTTAATATTTGAACATATTGCAGAGCATCAATGATTTATATATTTGATATTTGTGTATGGTCGCTGAACAAAATTGAAGTATTAATGGCTAAAACTAATTTTTGTAACGGACTTAAAACTCTATTCTGAAAATTAAATTACATCTTTGCAAATCTTAACTACATTAAATCACTAATTATAAATGATCATGAAACGAAGACTTCTTTTGCTAAGCAATTCTACTAACCCCGGAGAGCCTTATCTTGGTTGGCCACGCAAGTATTTATCAGATTTTATGTCGGGTAGTGGCGTAAAGGATATCCTTTTTGTGCCTTATGCTGGCGTAGGGTTATCCAATATAAGCCTTGAGAAATCTTATGATGTTTATGAACAAAGGGTTCAGGCTGTTTTTGGCGATCTTGGTTTGCATATTCGTTCGGTACATCATTGCGACGATCCGATCTCGGCAATCAATGATGCTGACGCTATTGCCGTAGGAGGTGGTAACACATTTCATCTTGTTTATATGATGCACAAGTTGAACATTATGAAAGCCATCCGGGAACGTGTGTTAAAAGGGATTAGCTTTATTGGCTGGAGCGCCGGTAGTAACGTCGCTTGTCCGACACTACGAACAACCAACGATATGCCTATCATCCAACCGGAAAGTTTCGATTGCTTAAACTTAATTCCATTTCAGATCAATCCCCACTACCTCGATGTGTCACCTGCCGGACATGGAGGAGAAACGCGTCAGCAGCGTATCGAGGAGTTTTTGGTAATTAATAAAAGGATGACGGTGGTAGGACTTCGTGAGGCTACTCTGTTGCAGGTGGAAAATGATAAAATCGAATTGAAAGGAGCAAGGCCGATGATAGTCTTTAACTTTGGTAAGGAACCGGTGGAATATAATCCGAACGATAATATTAGTTTCTTGCTTGAATAGTTTTATTAATTCTTGGGATAATCGCTACAGCGGAGTCTAATATTATTATGGAAAAGCGCCTAATAAATATTTCGCTGATTTTTTAACATCATTCGATACAAAAGGTAAATTGTTGCTTCCTGCCGAAAGCGAAGGTCGTAATGCTGTATTCAGGGGCAAAACCTCTTTAAACGTTTCATGAATATTGATCCGGGTTAAAATACCAAAACACACCTTTAAGCTTTTTAGTAAAAGAGGCTGTTATACGTTGATTTTATCCTTGACAAAGAAAGTGCTTACACCACCAATTAATAGCAGAACACCTGCCATATAAAGAGATTTTATCGGATCGCCATTAAAAGCATATTTAAGGATTATTCCTCCAAAAATACCATTTACAATCTGCGGAATAGTTATTGACATATTAAACAATCCCATAAAAACGCCCATCTGTTTGGCAGGAATGGCATTGGCCAGCATTGCATATGGCATTGCCAGTATGCTACCCCACGCAATCCCGATCCCAATCATCGGGATCCACAACAGATCATAAGTTGGGATTATTGCAAACGAAAGAAATGAAATGCCGCCTAAGCCGAGAGCGAGGGCATGTGTTGGCTTTCTGCCAATTTTACGGGCTACTATAGGTAAAAGTAATGCTATGGCTGCTGCAATACCATTATAAATACCAAACAGCACTCCAACCCAATCGCCTGCTTGCTGATAAGCTGCGGAATTAGGGTCTGTAGAACCAAAAAAATGCTTTGCTACAGCGGGCGTGGTGTAAACCCACATCGAAAACAGAGCAAACCATGTAAAAAACTGAACCGCCAGCAATTGCCACATTGTAGCCGGAATCCTGAACTTTTGTTTCTTTTTAATATTGTCTCTTGTATCTTCGTAAAACTCAGGTGGATACTCGTTAGTGGTAAAGACCGTCCAAAGGATTGATAAGATCAGTACGGTAGCTCCGATGTAAAATGAAAAAACGACATTTGGCGCTACCAACCCCTTGCCGGATGCTTCGTTAGGAATTCCAAGCCAATTGCTAAGAATATAAGGTAGCCACGATCCTACCACAGCTCCTATCCCAATAAGTAACGATTGAATGGAAAAGCCGAGTGTATGCTGCTCAGCCGGAAGTTTATCGGCGACAAGTGCACGAAACGGCTCCATGGATATGTTCATTGAAGCATCCATGATCATCAGCAAACCACCCCCTATAAACATTGGTGCAATAAAGCTGGCCAGATGAGGGGCGTTTGGCATCAACACAAGGGCGATGGATGATAAAATACCACCTACAAGAAAATATGGACGACGCCGGCCAAAACGATTCCATGTCTTGTCGCTCATAAGGCCTACAATAGGTTGAACAATCATCCCTGTAATAGGAGCAACCAACCAAAACCATGAAAGATGTTCAACGTTGGCGCCGAAAGTTTGTAAGATCCTGGAAGCATTGGCATTCTGTAATGCAAAACCAAACTGAATACCAAGAAATCCAAAACTCATGTTCCAGATTTGCCAAAAAGTTAAGCGGGGCTTTTTCTTCATAGTGCTAATCAGAATTAAATTAACAGTCGGCAAAAGTACATTGGATTTGGTTAATTTTGCCTCTGATTTTTTTGATTTTTATAAAACAATGACAAAAAAAGAAAAGGTCTCTTTCAATTTTAATTGGAGAAACTCCTTTTTTGTTTTTTATATCAGCCTTATGGCTATTGTCTCACCCTTTTTGGTGTTTCCAGCTATTATTATGAATTTTTTTAAGTTGCATAATTTGTCGGATCGCTGGGTTAACAGAATAGGCAGGTTATACTCAAGGCATGCGTTTTTTGTATTCGATATAAGGGTTGAGGTGCGAGGTTTGGAGCATTTACCCAAAGAGAAAAACATTTGTTTTGTCAGCAATCATCAAGGGTTGGCCGATATCCCCCTTATTGTAGGATATATACCTATCGCCATTGGGTTTATTGCAAAAAAGGAATTAAATAAGATACCGATTTTAAATTTCTGGTTAAAAGCTATGAGATGTGTGATGATTGATCGTTCAAATGCCAGAAGCGCCGTTTTATCTATAAATCAGGCTATAGCTAATATCAAAGGTGGGCATCCTATGGTGATTTTTCCGGAAGGTACCAGAAGCAGGAGTAATACAATGGGGCGCTTTAAATCGGGTAGTTTTAAGTTGGTAACGGGAGCAAATAGTTTGGTGGTTCCGTTAACTATTGATGGAACCTATAAAACTCTTGAAGAAAGAGGTACTGTATCACCGGCAGATATAAAACTAACGATTCATCCTGTTGTGGATATCTCTAAGCTGTCGTCCAGCGAAATAAATGGTTTGCCTGAATACATTGAATCAATTGTAAGGTCGGCATTGTAAAATTATGAAAAGGAGTTATTCTAACCTTGTCCAGTGGGTAGTTCCGCCAAGTAGGGAGATGCCAATAAAACCCCTGAGTTTCAATTTATTCTTTGTTTTATCAGTAAAAGCGAGGTAACAACTGTACGTTTTTCCGGTTTGTGGATCGTAAATTTTGCCATTTTTCCACTCTTTGGTACCATCGAATTTGAAATTTGATAAAATGTTTAAACCTAATATGGGTCTTGATTTTAGTTTATCATTTGGGTTTTTTTTGTCGAGTTTTGGTGTGTTTGTATCATCATCATTCGGGAATTTGAGCCACACAATTTTACCAAAATAAGCATTGCCTTTTTTTTCGATCTGCACATGTGCATCTTTATCTTCGGTAAGCCACAAACCCGTTATATCGTCAGCTTTAATTTGTGCAACGCTAAAGATCGGGGTTAAAAAAAATAACGAAAGGAAGAAATGAATAATCTGCTTTTTGAATTTTGATGTCATATTATTTTGGTTTAAAAAGTTAAATAATCATTATCAATAACCTTTATTCAAATTAGCCTAATTCATCTTATCATAATGATTAACTTCGTTATTAATTAAATATTTTGAATGTATCCTCACATTTGCTTATTAGTAGGCTCAGATCAGAATTTTTCAAAAACTCCCATTCCGAATAGTGCAAAATCATAACGTATCGGGTCATAAGGATCGAATAGCGATAGGTTTTCTGTAAGCTCAACAACAGCTTTCCAATCATCGCTATTTCGTTTTAAAATCCCTAACTTTCGAGCCACACGTCCAGAGTGAGTATCGAGCGGACAAACTAATTGCGATGGTTTTATCTTTTGCCATATACCAAAGTCAACTCCTTTATTATCTTTACGAACCATCCATCGTAAAAACATATTTATCCGCTTTGCCGAAGCATTTTTGGAAGGATCGGCGATATGTTTTTGAGTACGGTTCAACGGGTTTAGAGAGAAAAAAAGCCTCCTGAAATTTATTATTGCCTGACGTGGATTTTCTGTTGGCGGATAAGAGTCTTCAAAAAAGGCATTTTCCAGACTGCCATATTTTTGGTAAATATTTTTCAATGCCCACATAAAGTATTCGCAGTCAATACCATTGAAGGTGCGATGAACAAATTTCTTAAAAGGATCAAGATCTTTTTCTGAAAAATTTAAAATAAAATCAAAAGGACTATTTTGCATCCAATCCATAAGCCTTTTTCCGTTACGGATTATTGTGTTACGTTGCCCCCATGCTATAATAGCGATAAGAAAAGCAGCTATTTCGATGTCTTCTTTTTTAGAAAACATGTGAGGTATTGAGATCGGGTCGGTTTCGATAAATTCAACCGAGTTGTAGCGATCTGCCTTTTCATCCAAAAGGTTTTTCAGGTCAATTATCAATTTCGGAAAAAATTAAAAATACCTCAAAGAGATTATTCTTTGAGGTATTTATTTTAAATTTTAAAGATGTTTTTTATTGTCAATCAATTTTTTCCTGGTTTCAGTTCTACAGGATTATCCATTCCCTTTTTCAGAGCGGCTTCGTTTAAAGGGATAAGTTTATGATATCTTTCAGGGATTGACTCTTTCAGGCCTCGTATTACATTTTCGAACTTAACGATGGGTTTTAGCTTAAGAAAAGCTCCTAATACTATCATGTTGAATATTTTGGTATTACCCATTTCGGCTGCTAATTTTGCTCCTTCAATTTTGTAAATTTTGATATCCTGCCTTTCGGGATGACGATTTATTCCATTGGGATCGTATAATAACAAGCCGCCTGGTTTTACTGTCTTCTCAAATTTATCCATAGATTGTTGGTTGAGTATGATGGCAGTATCGTAAAAGTTCAAAATAGGAGAACTGATTCTTTCATCACTCACGATAACGGTAACGTTGGCTGTCCCGCCACGCATTTCCGGGCCGTAGGAAGGCATCCACGATACCTCTTGATTTTGCATGATTCCTGAATAGGCCAGAATTTTACCCATCGAGAGTACTCCCTGACCACCAAAACCTGCTATAATTATTTCTTCAGTCATAGCTTAATATGTTTTTGCCCTGATTACTTAATTTGATATAAACAAAATAAGTAAAAGGATTTGATGATTTAAAATATTTGGTTGTATCGTATTTTTTTGTTCGTACTATTTTAATAATTGGTTTATTGCAACCTTCTTTATTGGTTTGATGGCAATTAGATTATTCTTTTTTAACAAGTTCACCATCTACCTTAATATCTCCCGGAGGGAAAAATGGGAACATGTTTTCCACCATCCACTGATTTGCTTTTACCGGCGGGAGTTTCCATCCTGAATTACAATTACTGACTATTTCGATAAATGCTAAACCTTTTCTCTCTTTTTGTATCTGAAAAGCTTTTTGGACTGCTCTTTTTGTCTTTCTAACAGCAGCAGGGTTATGAACAGAATGTCTTGCAACAAAATAAGTCCCTGGTAGCTGTGCTACTAATTCAGTAATTTTCAATGGATTACCCATCAACTGCAAATCTCTTCCGTATGGAGATGTTGAGGTTTTCATCCCTTCTATGGTGGTTGGCGCCATTTGCCCGCCGGTCATCCCATAAATGCCATTGTTAATGAAGATGATAGTAATGTTTTCGCCGCGATTGCAGGCATGTATGGTTTCGGCAGTTCCGATAGCAGCCAGGTCGCCGTCGCCCTGGTAGGTGAATACAAACTTATCGGGCCATGTGCGTTTTATTCCTGTAGCAACTGCCGGCGCCCTTCCGTGTGCAGCCTGAACCATATCAATATTCATAAAATCGTAAGCCAGTACCGAACACCCTACTGGTGCAATACCTATTGTATCGTCTTGTACTCCCATTTCTTCGATAACTTCCATGACGATACGATGTGCGGTACCATGCCCACAACCCGGACAATAGGAAAGAACATTGTCGGTCATCAATGGGGTTCTCTTATAAACCAGGTTCTCTTCTTTAATTATTTCTTGTAGTTTCATGATTATTTTCCAATAAATGTTTGTTCAAATGCAGTCAATACCTCTTCCGGCGAATGAATCATTCCACCGAAGCGCCCATAGTGTTCAACTCTTACTTTGCATTGTACAGCAAGTTTTACGTCTTCAATCATTTGCCCGGCGCTAAGCTCAACCGACAGGATGCCTTTTAGTTGTGGCGTCAGGTCAGCAAGCGGCTTTTCGGGGAATGGGAATAGGGTAATAGGACGTAATAGTCCTACTTTAATGCCTTTAGCACGAGCCAAAGCGATAGATTTCTGAGCAATACGGGCGCTTGAGCCGTATGCTACCATTAAATACTCTGCGTCATCGGTGTTAAACAATTCGTATCTCACCTCTTCGGCTTCCATTTTTCTGAATTTAGCCTGAAGTTTGTGATTATGTTTTTCCTGAATTGCAGAATCGAGATTTAAAGAGGTGATTATGTTACGTTCACGATCGGGAGTCTTACCAATAGTAGCCCATTTATCGTGCATTTTTTTTATCTCTTCATCCGTCCAGCGTGGTTTTTGTTCTTTTAGCTCCACCTTTTCCATCATCTGGCCTATCATACCGTCCGAGAGTATCATAACAGGTGTTCTGTATTTAAATGCTATTTCAAAACCAAGGCTGACAAAATCGGCCATCTCCTGAACTGATGATGGTGCAAGAGTAAAAAGCTTATAATCACCGTGGCCGCCACCTTTAACGGTTTGAAAATAATCAGCTTGTGATGGTTGAATAGTTCCTAATCCGGGTCCGCCTCTCACCACATTTGCAATTACACAAGGCAGTTCGGCGCCTGCAATATAACTAATACCTTCCTGATACAAGCTGATCCCAGGACTGGATGATGTTGTAAGAACTTTTTTTCCGACAGCAGCAGCTCCATAAACCATATTTATAGCTGCAAGCTCGCTCTCAGCCTGCAAAACAACCATCCCGGTACGTTTTTCAGGTTGTTCTGCCATAAGATATTCAAGAACTTCAGACTGAGGTGTGATAGGATAACCAAAGTAAGCATCAACGCCTTCGCGAATAGCTGCTTCGGCTATTGCCTCATTTCCTTTCATTAATTTTAATTCGCCCATATCTTTGTTTTTTTTAGTCTGATAATTATGCCCTTTTATTAACTTTATATACTGTGATGACGCCGTCGGGACATACGATAGCGCAATTGGCGCAACCGATACATGCATCGGGTTGTGCCATATAAGCAAAATGATAGCCCTTGCCATTGACCTCCTTGGATAGTTCAATTACCTGCATGGGGCATGACGCTACGCATACCTCACAGCCTTTGCATCTCTCGGTATCAACGACAATCGCTCCTATTACTTTAGCCATAATTTATTAATTTTTATTGAAAACTATGTTATTGACAATTTAGGCACGAAAATAAAGCTTTTCAACAAATTAGAATAGCTAAAATGCCCTGTTTATACTTATTTGAAATGATTTTAATCAACTCTTGTGATTCTTGTGAAATGCCTTTAGACGCTGCTCAAGTAAAGGAAACTGCGCACGTGGAACAAGTGAAACGCATGCCCTTATACCTTCGGTGCGCTCACTACCTGTAATATCAAGTGTAATAGCTGAAATACCGTAATAAAGCAACTCTCCAAGTAGTTCGGCGCCCGTGAACCCTGGGTAAGAAAATGTAAAGTAAAAACCGTCGGCGATAGGTTTATCAATATCCTTATCATAAACAATCTTAAATCCGTTATCTGTAAACATTTTTTTCATAATCTTTGCCTTCTCGCCATATTCTTTTACTACTTCCACAAAATTGAGTTTACCATCATTAGCTGCTTTTAAAATTGCGGCCAAAGCATATTGCCCGGAATGGCTGGTGCCTGACGAGAGCGAATAAATTGATCCAAATATCAAAGCTGCGCCAACACGTTCGGTATTATAATAACGCAAAAGGTCAGGAGCTGTTGAATGGAATATTTTATCAGAGATGACAAGCATACCGATACGTTCGCCGGCGTATGAAAATGCTTTTGAACTTGAAATCAGAAGTACAAAATTTTCAGTGTATTTGGCCACTGTAGGTTGGTAAGGTGGTACACCGGGTTTTGAGTAATCTTTACGGAAATCCATTGCAAAATATGCAAGGTCTTCAATCACTATAACATCATATTTAGTGGCTAATTCCCCGATTATTTGCAGCTCCTCATCGGTAAAGCAAATCCATGAAGGATTGTTTGGGTTGGAATATAATAGAGTACAAAATCGCCCGGTACTTAGATATGATTCCAATTTAGCGCGTAACTTCTCCCCGCGATAATTATATACGTCAAATGCTTCCCAGGTTTGCCCCATAACACGCAATTGCTGCTTGTGAACCGGAAAGCCGGGATCAAGGAATAAGGTGCCTTCACGTTCCTTATGCATCCTGTTAAGGGTCATAAATACTGCAAAACTTCCTTGCATTGAACCAACTGTCGGAAGACATCCATCAACGCTAACATCCAAATCAATGAAGTTCTTGACAAATCTTGCTATCTCCTCTTTGAGCGGCTGGATACCAAAGATATCAGGATAGATTGCAGCAACACCTTTGTCAAGGGCTTTCTTTTGTGCTTCAATTCCGATCTGGGTGGGTGGAAGGCCTGGAACACCCATCTCCATCCTCACAAACTTTTCACCGGTAGCTTTTTCTATGTCGTCAATTAATTTTTTAACTTCACGAATAGAAGCATTTCCAACGTTCTTTATTTTGTTTTCTTGAATCTTTTGTTTGACAATTTCTGAATTTAATGGCGTACTACTCATGTTATCAATAATTTATTTATATGTAATTTAAACACTATTGTTAATCAAGTAACAAAAGTATAAATAAAATTAAGTAGGTAAGCCTTATAAAACCATACATTATAGATTAAAAGCTAATTTGTAAAGATTTTAAAAAGTGATAGGTACATAACTAATTAAAATTGAATAGTTTATAAAGGGGAATTAAAAATTGATTTTTAATAAAATAGTTAAACAAAAATAAAGAGATTAAAGGAGTGTCAAAATTAATCTCTCAAAGCTTGTATAATTTTTACCAATTTGAATAATAACTCTTCTATTAAATTAAGATTTAGCATGTTGGCGCCATCGGAGAGCGCTTTGGAAGGATTTGGATGGGTTTCGATAAAAAGACCATCAGCGCCGGCAGCGATGCCTGCTTTTGCAACTGTTCCTATCATTTGTGGCTGACCGCCCGATACACCTGAAGATTGATTAGGCTGTTGAAGCGAGTGTGTACAGTCGAGTGCAACCGGCACCTTATTTTGCTGCATCACCGGTATTCCTCTGAAATCAATAACAAGATCCTGATAGCCAAAAGTTGTACCTCTCTCAGTTAAAATGATATTGTCGTTCCCTGCTTTTCTGATTTTTTCTACAGCGAATTTCATGGCTTCAGGTGATAAAAATTGACCTTTTTTAATATTGATAGTCTTTCCTGTTTCAGCAGCAGCCACTAAAAGCTCGGTCTGGCGGCAGAGAAATGCCGGGATTTGTAAAACATCAACATATTTAGCTGCCAAGCCTGCTTCTTCGTTAGAATGAATATCGGTGATTACCGGAATTTGAAATTGTTCGGATACCTGCTTCAAAATCTCCAGACCTTCTTTATCACCGATACCGCTAAAAGAATCTGCTTTTGTGCGATTGGCCTTGCGATACGAGGCTTTAAAAATAAAGGGTATATGTAATTTGGAAGTAAGGGTTACTAATACTTCGGCGATTTCAAAAGGCATAAGTGCATCTTCGATAACACAAGGCCCGGCGATAAGAAAAAAATTACCTGAGTGGGTATTTTTGATTTTCGGAATATTTTGAATGATTGTATGCTTTACCATAATGGGATTTTTTTCAAACTTATTAAATTAATATCCATATTTTGTTTTCCAACGACGTATCAGCCATTTACCGATTTCATCTTCTCGAGTATTCTTTCCAGGGTTATAAAACTTGGTTCCTGATATAGTTTCCGGTAAAAATTCCTGTTCAATAAAATTTTCGTTGTACTCATGCGCATACTTGTATCCTTTTCCATAGCCGATCTGTTTCATTAGTTTGGTGGGCGAATTACGCAAGTGAAGCGGTACTGACAAGTCGCCTGTTTTTTTAACAATTTCAATTGCCTGATCAATTGCAAGATAGGTTGAGTTACTTTTTGGCGATGTAGCTAAATAGACTGCTGTTTGTGAAAGTATGATTCTGCCTTCGGGCCAGCCAATTTTATGAATTGCATCAAAACATGTATTTGCAATCAAAAGCGCATTTGGGTTTGCCAAGCCAATATCTTCCGACGCCAGGATGATCATCCTGCGAGCGATAAACTTTGGGTCTTCGCCACCCTCTATCATTCGTGCCAGCCAGTAAACTGCTGCATTGGGATCGCTGCCGCGGATGGATTTGATAAAAGCCGAAATGATGTCGTAGTGTTGCTCGCCAGCCTTATCATAAAGTGCCAGATTTTGTTGAATGGCTTGCAATACATCTTCATTGTTTATTTTGATTATTTCTTCAATATCGTTGTGTTTTACCTTTACCACTAATTCTATTGCATTGAACAGTTTTCGTGCATCTCCTCCTGAAACTCTTAAAAGCGCTTCGTTTTCGAGAATATCTATTATTTTTCCTGTTTGTATTTTCAAATGTTGTTGTGCCAATAAAATCATCTGTTCCAGGTCATGCTTCTCCAAGGGTTTCAAAATATAAACCTGACATCGCGATAATAGTGGCGAAATGACTTCAAAAGAAGGGTTTTCAGTTGTGGCGCCAATAAGGGTAATGATTCCGGTTTCTACAGCGCCTAATAATGAATCCTGTTGCGATTTACTAAACCGATGGATTTCGTCAATAAAAAGGATGGCGTTTTGTTCGATCCGTGCTTTTTCTATTATTTCTCGCACCTCTTTAACTCCTGAATTGACAGCGCTTAAGGTATAAAAAGGGCGTTTCAACGTTCGGGAAATGATATAGGCAAGGGTAGTTTTTCCAACACCAGGCGGCCCCCATAAAATCATTGAAGGTATATTGCCGTTCTCTATACTTCGGCGAAGAATAGCATTTTCGCCAAGCAAATGTTTTTGCCCAAGATAGCCGTCAAGCGATTCGGGCCGCAACAACTCGGCAAGAGGGATTTGTTTTTGCACTACTCATCAAGGGTTTTAATTACTGTACCATATTCATCGTAAAACAAGGTTTGCTTATTGATGATTCCACCTTTGCCATCGTAATACACCGAATTTTCACTAATCAACATGCCATTTTCATAATTGTAATTTATTTTATAAACTGGAAATCCTTGCTTATTATAGGTAACATCCTCGGTTACTTTACCATCTGCATTGTTTTTATAAAGATTTTTTGCCCAGTTGCTTTCATTTCCCTGCCCGTCATATCCGATAAAGATATTCTCTATTTTGTTATCCATGTTGTCATATTTTATATAATTGACGTGTGAAAAAACTGGTCTATCATCGGGCGTGTATTGATAAAACCATTGTTCTATCCTCCGTTGCTTTTCATCGTAGCGATAAGTATAACGTTTTTTAAACTTGACAAACCCGTTTTTATCATAATCGTTTTCAGTTCGTTCGATAAGATTGCCGAAAGGATCAAATTTGTCAACTATGGATTCTCTCTTTTTTTGCCCCCGATCATATTTGTTGCTAAATCCAGGTTTGGAATCCGTTTTTATTTTACCAGTCTTTTGTTGGGTATTTCCTGGTTTTTGTTCAGATAGTATCACTTGCGACTCATTGGAGCTTTCCGAAGTTTGGTTTTTACTTTTGCAACCTGCTACTAAAAGTAGCCCAACCAAAATAATGTAAATTAGATTTTTGTTCATTTATTTAACTTATTTATTGTTTCTTTTTATGTAATTCATAGTTATTACCTTAACCTTATCCAGTTCCAAATATAAAACATTTGCAAAAATCCTATTTTTAAAACAATTATTGATTTCACTTTAATTCAAAATAATTATCCAAATTAAATCCTGCCCTGGTTATTTGTTTTCTGGATTGGATATAGAAATCGCGTATTGTATTTACCGAAACAGCGAATGTGATTCCATAATTGATATTTCTTGCCCGTTTCACAAATAAATCTCCCTCGTAGGGCATGTTAGGGTTATAAATTTCCTGATTCCCCTCTTTTTCAGGTATTAAAACGTTTGTGTATGTAGCTGATGCAGATTTTACTATACCAACGAGTTCGAGATAGTGCGTGTTTTTGTTTATTGCTATTATAATACTTCCACTTCCACCAGGATTAAATGATACATCAACAATAAAATCGCCATTTGAAGAAGAATGAGGATTTCCGATATTTGCTTTTGTGAGCATCTGGTGCCCTCCCGGGAAACCCATTAGATAAACCTGCGTGCCCCATTGCAAAGTATTTGAATTGCCTGCTTTAAGCTTAAACTCAGGCTGTTCGTTTTGATCAAACAGCTCATTGCTACCGAGTAGGACAAGATCCCGCTCAGGATCAATTGCAATGATTTTAAGCAAGTTGTTGTTTATGTTGCCATGGATAAATATCATTTGAGATTTTTTTATTGCAACGCTTTGAATAAGAGTTTGTTTGTTGGCTTCAGCAAAAAAACTAATTATGGTGTCTGGATTATTCAAAATATGCGAGCAGGTTAAAAGGAGGATTCCGTTTTGGTTGTTTTGCAAAATGGTGGCCGTACCATACACCGATTCGTTGAAGATAGATTTGCTTTCACTACTACGCCTAAGGTTTATCTGAGCAAGCTTAGATTGAGTAATCCCGGCGCTTTCAGAAAAATGATATATATCGTAATCAACAATAGAAAAAACCTTTTTTACATTGGCAGCAATCTGTTCTAATTCATCATTATTAATCCCAATAGAAAAATCATTGACGTATTCTTTTTTATTTGTTGATTGGAGGAGTGGGTAACGTAACGATTTGTTCTGGCACGAAACACTTAGCAGAATCACCAAACAGCATCCTGTTAAAAGGAAGAAGGTCTTTTTTAGTGATTTATAAAAATTTCTCTTTTTCAATAAATTACTTCTTTGATATCATTAACGTTGAGTTCCTTTAGAGGATTATCCGAACTGACAAACAATTTGCTGAGGTGTGTTTTTTTTCTGCTGCAAATCAGGATTTTTTCTTCATGGGTCCCAAAGTAATATTTCGGTATGCAAACACATTTAAACTTGATTGATGAAATGTCTTAGTTGGTGAAATGCTTTACGTTGCATCGGTTGCTATACTTAGCAAGTAAACGTAAAAATTCTTTTTGAAACGGCGTAAGTTCACAATGTTGAAGATATTTATCTTCTAAATAGATTCGCTTGTTAATCCTTAGAAAGTTACTGCTTTTGTTTTCCGGAAAATATGGATATAGCAAGAAACCAAACTTTTTGTGTTCCTGAATAAATTAATCGAACACATTTTTCATAAAATTATCGTAATAAATC
>JAAYWF010000243.1 GCA_012516825.1 Lentimicrobium sp.
ATTATTCTTAAACCCTTAAATTTGATTATAAAAACCTGATGAGCAGTTAATGTTCATCAGGTTTTTTTTCAAATTATCAGTCTGTTTCCCAAAATAAGTTTCAGCATAAATATTATTAAACCTAAATGCATTAGTAGTTAGTCATTTCAGGCTGAGTAATTGCTTTTATTTAGGTAGTTCCAATACCATAAATAAGTCCGCTTTTAAAAGTAATTTAAGTTACGAATACTTTAACTTTATTCAGCAACCATAACGAATAATAACCTGACTTAATCAATTGCAGGCTTTTTAGGCTGAACAACTTTTGAGAATGTTAGTCTTTAAATTTACCCGGATAAGTCAGGTTATGGAAAGATCGTATCTTTTTGGCTGATTGTGAGTGGATATAAATAAAAAAGGCTATCTCGTTTTGAGGTAGCCTTTTTTTATGGGGTTTAATAAATTTTTCTACTTACTTTTTTGCGGGTGCAATGGTGTAAGTCAAGTCGTTAGTGTTTGCTGTAACAATGTATGTACCGGCAGCATCAGGCGCTGGAATTGCATTTGGGTCGGGTGTGTTATCGTCAGGACGATAAACAAGGTTGCCGCCTGTGCTTGTTCCATTTTCATCAGTTCCGTATTGTGGAGCCCATTGTCCTAATGTTACGATGAACTTTAGCAAAGTTCCAGCGCCAGCCAATTCGGTGGTGATGGTATATAGTCCTCCTGTGCCTTCCATTGGCAGCGCTAAGGTATTTTCCCATCCGACAGTTGTGGCATCGCCAAGAATATAAAGCTCAGGGGCTTGCCCTGCCGGATTAACGGTAAGTTTGTATTCTTCGGTTACAGCGTTGATGAATAGCTCGAAATCAAAAACGCCGGCGTCTATAGGAACGAAGTTACCATCGCCGTCGGTCTCAAAGTTATTAGCAGCAATTCCAGCCATTGTAACTTGAGGATAGCCTATTATTTTGCCTTCCCAGTTCTGACCTTCTCTTATCTTGAATCCACCGCCACCAGCCTGTACTTCGACATCTGCAAATGTCCAGGTATAGTTAGTTTCATTTTCAACAGTAGGCAGTGTCAAAAATACGGTTTCTTCCCAGTTATGTGGTGCGCCGTTTACTATAAGGCTTTCGCCTACCAATCCTAATTCGGTATTGCTATAATCAAAGACTTGGAGGTCTCCTGTTTTAGTTAAAGTAGCTGCATACTCTTCGCCTAATGTCCAAACCATTTTAGCGGTGTATATCCCGCCGGTTTCATTATCAATATTAGCGCCTCCAGGTACTAATGCATTCACTGCTCCACCGTAATTAGTATTGACTCTTATGCCTTTTACACCACCACCGAGATCATAATCGTCATCAATGACAACCTTCCAACCAGAGGAATAGCGGAATTTGAAATCAGCTTTTGTCATTGTAATATTATCAGCTTCAAATGTCATTGTGTTGAGATCGAAGCCTTTAGGAAATATTTTAGTGTCGTTACTCCATCCACCTGAAGTAGCAGCGCCAATCAATCCCCAGAATTGTACAGGAATAACAGCTACTTTCCCTACTTCAGTATCTATTACAACATGGTATAGACCATCGGCAGGTACTGTAAAAGGAGTCGCAGATTCAACATAGGACCCACGCCAGAAGTCAAGTTGTGGCTCATCACCAATTCTCTCTTCTTCACCTACTACTGTAAAGTCGCTACCAGGGCCATAAGTAATTCTTGTAGCGCCTGCAACTTTCTTAATATTGAAGCCGTCAGAACCAGCTTTTACTGCAATATAGATTTCCATTAGCTCAGATCTGTCTGATTGATTGACTTCGTTACGGGTAGATTTCAATAAACCTTTAATGTTATAGTCGGTAAGGGCAGTGCCGTTTCCAACAATGTAAATACCATCCTCAACCTGAATTTGAGGATCAGGGTCGTCCTTATCTTTTTTACAAGATACAAAAATTACAGCAGAGACCAAAAATAGCGCTGCTGCACGTAATAACCATTTAAATGAGTTACTTTTCATTTTTAGATAGTTTTGATTAAGAATTAAGTTAGATGTTATAAATTTGATTTTTAAACTACAAAAGTATTAATTTATTGTTAATCATTTAAAGAAACGGGCGGTAATGCGAGATTTGGGTTAGCTTCAATAGCCCATTGCGGGATCGGGAATGTTTTTCTGTCGGCTGTGCTTGCTTGTTTTTCCCACCACGGTTTATTGAATTCA
Source organism: Lentimicrobium sp. (assembly GCA_012516825.1). GTDB lineage: Bacteria > Bacteroidota > Bacteroidia > Bacteroidales > 4484-276 > RZYY01. The sequence continues at coordinate 2,207 of JAAYWF010000243.1, forward strand.
TCGAAGCGGATAAGATCCTGACGACGATGAGCCTCCCAAAATAATTCACGCCCTCTCTCAGCAAGAAGTTGTGTAAGGGTAACATTCGACCATGTGGATAACCCTGCCCTTTCACGAATTTTATTTACCTCTTCATCGCCATTCTTCCCTTGACGTATTAACGCCTCAGCTTTCATAAGCAACACATCGGCATATCTGAAAATTGGAAAATCGTTGCTTAAATTAGCTTTAGCTCCGCGCTTGACTTCAAATTTTACTACCCGTGCGCCGCTATTTCTGATCTCCTCCGGTGTATTGCCTTCGCCCATTACTAATGAAGGGATAACAGGGTTGAATATCAGCGGTATGCCGCCTGCGCCCAGATCCATTATAGGTTGATTGTTGTAGGTATATTGCTGCCCGACAAGGAACCCTTCCTTGCGTCTATCGTTATCTTCATACGTTAAATAGTGATCGTAGATTACGGCAAATCCATTCCATGGTCCTACAACCATCTCAAAAGTTTGATTACTGTTGTAGTGTAGTGTGCGCATGTGAAGATTAAATCCCTCATAGTGATCTTCATCATAAGGTATAGTCCAAATATTTTCAGATGAGTTTTCATTATTCGTTACAAATGGAGCAAGTGGATCACTTTCAAGCGAATACTGACCAAGATCAATTACTTCTTTACAAGCTAATTCGGCTTTTTCCCAATATTCAGGTTTAACCTCATCTAAATAGACGGCATGGTTAAGGTAGAGTTTAGCCAGAAGAGTATAAACCATGCCGGGGTTTACGCCTGTTTTTGAGGTGCTTGAACTGATCATAGGCGCACACTCCTCTACAGTTTTCAATATTTCGTTGTATATATCCTTGCGGAAATTTCTTTTAGGCTGTTCGGGCGCTCCGATATATTGCGTGGTATAAGGTACGTCCTTATAGTTATCAATCAGGAGATAGAAATAATAGGATCTGAGTATTAATGCTTTTGCAATTGCTTCATCCACTATTGAATCGCCGGCAAAAACCTCCTGTTCTTCAATAAACTTATTAGCTTCTACCACTCCTCGATAAAAGCGGCTCCACATACTATTGATAGCCTCGGTGTTGTTGTCCCAGGTATGCTGATGAAGCACGCGCCACTTACCGCCATCATCCCAGTCGCCACCACGGGTAGGGCATACAACAGCATCGCCGGTTAATTCTTGAGCAAACCACCAGCCACCCCAATCACAGAAATCCCTCATCGGCTCATAAATGGGACTCATCTTTAAAATTGGATCTGCAACATATTCATCGGCAGGTATTTTGTCGTATAAAACATCGTCAAGGTCGGTACAACCGAATTGAATCAATGATAAAACTATGAATAAAAGAAATATTTTTTTCATTTTCTAATGATTTTTAAGATTATAAAGTAATGTTAAGGCCTAAAGTATAAGTGCGTGCTTTTGGATATGTGTTGTATTGGTCAAGGCCAAAAGAGAGGCCGCTGGGAGATATTTCAGGATCAATTCCTGTATATCCTGTTATTGTAAACACATTGTTGGAGGCAAAGTAAAGGCGTATCCTTTCAAAACCTCTGACGTTGCTAAAGTTATATCCTATTGAAATGTTATCTAAGCGTACAAAGGTGCCGTCTTCAAGATAGTAATCGCTTAGTTTAGGATTATCGCGAAGGCCGCGTCTGTACTCATCTAAAGCTTCATATAGGACGTTTCTGTCAGGTAAAAAGATGGGGTTTCCAAAAACAAGACGAGTTGTATTGAAAACCTCATGTCCAAATACTCCGCGAAAAGTAAAGTTGATGCCCCAGTTTTTCTTGTAGGTAAAGTAGTTAGACCATCCAAGTTCGAAATCCGGCTGTGCTGATCCAACAATTCTTCTTTCGGCTTTTTCAAGTTCTCGTGTTACCCCTCCTGATTCGGTGTAAAAGAGGAATTTACCGTCTTGCGAGAAACCGGCAAATTGTGGCATGTACCACGTTCCAAGCTCAGTTCCCGGACGTACTATTTGTGTCCAGTTAAGATCGCCAACAAGCCCTGGCCCCGAGAGATAGCCTACCTGCATTTGCGACCATTCGTAGGTTTCGTTGGAAAGCGAGATCACATCTTGTTTATATGATGAGAACACAATTGATGTTTTCCAATCGAAAGTATTGTTTCTAACAGGATAGCCTTGAAGGAACAACTCAATCCCTGATACTTCAAACTCCCCTACGTTTGCCCATATACGGTCAACAGGATTGGGTGGAACGGGCACGGAATAGTTTCCAAGAAGGTCGTAGGTGTTCTTTTTAAAATAATCAATAGAGCCGGAGATACGGTCGTGCAGAAAACCATAATCAATACCTATGTTCAACTCGGCGTTCTCCTCCCATTTGAGGTTGGGGTTGGCATTGTGCGCATATTGAAAAAGGATGGCATTTTCACCGGTTTCGAAGTTGAAAGAGTTTCCGGCAGCCTGATAATAGGCAATATCGTTATAGTTTCCAATCTCCTGATTTCCTGTAATACCATATCCTACACGCAGACGTAAGCTGTTTATAAAATCAATATTTTGCATAAACTGCTCGTGGGTAATGTTCCACATCAACGAGGCAGACGGGAACCAACCCCACTCATTATTTACTCCAAACTTGGATGAGCCGTCGCGACGTAAAGTAGCTGTGAAGAAATACTTTGAATCATAATTGTAAATGCCTCTTGCAAAAAAGGAGATGAGCCTGTTGGTGTTTTTAAAAGAGGATATATCGCCCGGGTTTACACTTTGGAACAGCGTCAGGTCGTGCATCATCGTGTAGTTGTTAAAAGGTTGACGTCCTTGTGCTGAAAATCCGTCTTGCATATCTTCCTGAAAGGAATAACCCAATACGGTTTGTATTGAGTTTTTACCAAAGTCAG
>JAAYWF010000244.1 GCA_012516825.1 Lentimicrobium sp.
ACCCGGCTCGACCCACGTCAGATGAACATCATTAATATTCTCAATCTCTGCATGCAAACCAAAGGGAGGTGCAAGGAACATATTCAACTCAAAATTGACATAGGCAGTAGCATTATGTGTTATTGAGCCGTTCTCGGTAGCAGTATTATAGCCATCCTTGTTTGCAGTTAAGGTATAATCGCCTTCAAGCACATCCTCTATTGTATAGTTACCTGTATTATCGGTTAATACAACATAATCGCCCGGATCGGTAGTTACCTCTACTCCCTCAAGCGGCAGACCGCTATAAGAATCGGTAATTAAACCTTTAAAGATACCGGCTCCAAGAGTCTGGAATTTCCAAATTGGAGAATTGACCGAACCAGCAGAGTTCTTAGTATTGACCTGCCAGTTATAGTTCTTCTTCTTCTCCAACGTCAATCCTGTACTGGCCAAATCAAAGGAGTCGCCAATGAACCAAGGCGATGTGTAAATAGTAGTAATAAATGGTGGAGCGCCGGTGGTAATTATCAACCTGTTAAAAGCCGGCGAGTTGGCTATCCATGTAAACTCAGGCTGCAAGGGAACTAAGGTGGCATTATTTGTAGGTGATACCAATGTAGCCGGTTGAGGCGGAGCAAGCGCACCAACCGATAATTCTACGGGAACCGTGATAACGCCATTATCTACCTCCTGACCGTTGTGTGTAATGTTAATATAGGCAAAGTAAATACCCTCCTCAAGATCGGTAGCATTAAAACTTACATCTATCTGATCGGAACTGCCCGGATCAACAACACCTTGCCTTGGAGAAATAGAAACCCATGCTGATGCATCATCGGTAAGTTCAACAACAAAAAGAACATCGTTCTGAGAACAGCCGATAAATGTCCATTTGCCATATACAACAGCATTAGTGATTTCAAGACCGCCAGAAACTGTCCCAGCGCCAAAAATACCATAAGGCATTAGATCAAAAGTCAGAATAGCTGCTCCGGTAGTCAGGTCCACCTTAACAAGTTTATGTTGACCTGCTGAAGCAGGCGTGTAAGCCCACAAGAACGGACCATCTTCTGATACATTATCATAAGCAATACCACTTATACCTGTAACAGTAGTAGCGAGAGTCTGCAATGTCTCTCCTGTACGGCTGATAAGTTTGAAAGGGCCATTGAAGTTACTAGAAGTAACCCAAAAAGCATCATTGTCTGAATCATAGGATATGGCACGTATAATATTACCGGTAGTAGTTATGGCGCTTACAAGAGTTTTGTTCTCAAAATCCATCTGATAAATAGTAGCGCTATTAGGAGAACCATAAAAATACTGACCATCATAAGTCAAGTCCCTGGTTTTGCCAGCGCCGGGGATTTCAAAATGCTCAATAAAATCACCTTCTAAAGAGTATTTATCATATCCGTTAGCATTCCAACGACCGGTATAAAGAAAATTGCCATCGCAAACAATACTGTACGTACCTCCAACATCATTCACCGGGAAAGAGGCCAAGAGGTCAAACATTTCATCAGTACAATCCGGCTTAACACCGGATGGGTTCGGATTTACTTCATCTGCTCCAATAACCTTAGGCTGCTGCTGGGTTAAAATGGGTAATGAGCTTTGACGATCAGACAATATCTTAACCCTGGCGCTCCAAGTCAAAGGAGCTGTACCTTCCGGGTTAGAGATAGTCAGAGTTTCTGTTGCCAACCCGCCTGGCTCTGTATTTGCTGAGATGGACTCAGGATCAACAAAGATACTTGGAATTCCTAATTGAAAATCAAGCTCGGTAACCTGATTAGCGGAAATCTCTACACCAACCTCTGTTACAGAGACATAACCATCGGCTTCGCAGGTAACATCATATACATCTACTAGCATATCGGCAATCTCATAATAGCCAGTAGCATCGGTAAGGGCTTCGTAGCTGCCGCTAAAAACGTGAGCGCCCACAATAACACCGCGGGTAGCCTCTGTTACATAGCCGCTAAGAGTACCATACTCAGGCGCAAATAACTTAACGTCATCTATATTCCAATAGTTAATGTTGAAAATATAACCATCAAAGAAGAAGGCAAACTGAAACGTAGGCGAACCAACATCACTATTGTTGATAATAATCTCTTTTGTTTCCGCAGCAATATTGGCTGAAGGAGAAGCTTCCCAGACGGTGTTCCAGGTAATGCCATCGGAGGAGGTTTTTATACCTAAGGTATAAGGTGTAGCGTAATGGCTGAGGTAGTGTTTAAATTCCAATAACAATAACGTCTTGCCAACAGTGTTGAAAACAGGAGATTGGAGCAAGGATAAATCTGTAAATGAAGGTGACCAGACAAGTTCAATCTCCGGCGATGTACCTCCGGCGATGCTGCTAGACTGCACACTCCAGTTGTTATGTGTTCGTGTCCAGCAAACGGGAATTGTATTAACAGCTACGCCGGTGAAATCCTGAAAATATGGCAACTCCATAGTCTCACACTCTGTGGTGAACGAGGCAGGTCCAAACCAGGCACTTAAATCACCGCCACCACAGTCGGCCTGTACATAAAAATCATACATGGTAATTGGGGAAAGGCCGCTTAAAAGGTATGGATTATCAGCGATACTGTTAACAAGCGTCCCTTGACCTAAATCAAAACCCTTAGGTCCATATTCTATATTCCACAGAGTTTCGCTTCCTCCGGGAGTCCAGCCAAGAAGCGCACTGTTGGGGGTAATAGAACCAACGGTAAGATCACTAGGCGAATTACAACTTGGGGTGTATTGTAGAGTAAAATCATCGAAGCTTAAGTACCATGGTGTGGATGTTGATGTAATTCTAATAGCAAAATAATAATCGTCTGATACATCAGGCACGAAATTATACTTAAACTGCCTATAAATTTTGTC
>JAAYWF010000245.1 GCA_012516825.1 Lentimicrobium sp.
TCGTTCAGGAGTTGCAATTGTATCTGAAATTAAAGATGACTTTTACAACCAGCACAAAATTGGAAAATATTGGATTATGGTTCATGCTTCAACAAAGGAAAAAATTGCTGTCCTCAATGAAATCAATGAAAAATTGAATTTAAAATTAACAATAGAATCCTTTACGAATGAATAATGAACAGCTTGTAACAAAGGTTATACTTAAAAAGGGGTTCAGCGAGTATTCAAGCTTTCTGCCCTGTTTAAACTTTGGTTTAGGCTCGAAAGGAAATCCCCCACAACCGGCAACTTTTCATACTACCAAGCGTTATAGCCCATAAAATGAATGACAAGTAAAATAAAGTTGATTTTTATAAATAGTAATATTATTAACAAATTAAATCTGACAAAATGAAAAAGTTGTTTTTAAGTGCATTTGCAATTTTTATTGGATTAAGTCTATACCCTCAACAACAAAAGGTAAAGTCAATAAGCATTTTCGGAAAGAGTGACACGACCTATAAATTTACAATTACTGGAAAAGATTTGGACGAGGAATTAAGTAAATTGAAGACCAGCTTAGGAAAGCCATTGACCGAGAGTGAGGGAGTAATTATTTGGAACAATGTTAATATACCAAATGTTGGGAACGACTTACAATTAAAATTGGTTGACGGATTGTTAACAACAAAAGGATGTGATGCGAGATTTAAACCATTCGTGGACACAAAAAATAAGAACAAAAGCAAAAATTGTCAATTAAAATGCTTAGATGAAAATAAAAATAGACGACTCTATTTTACAGTGATGGATAAGGCCAATAATAATATTGTTGTTAATGAGGCAATGAAAGTGGCAGTAACTGAGTATCTTGAAAATATTATAAAATAATTAAGGGCTAAAACAAAGGCTAAAATCAAACGGGCAGAAAGTGATAATTTGAAGGGCAGTACAACCAATAAACTTTATCGTAAGTTGAAAGTGAAATGCTCCGAAATGCTTGCCAGCTTTTAGTTTCGGCCGTTAGCCATAATTTTAAAAACAACCATGAAACAAAAAATAATTATTTATCTGATCTTTTTTTTGGCAACATCAATCAGTTTTGCTCAAAAAGTGTCTGACACCACCGGCTTGTATTTGGAATTTCCAATAATTGACCTCCCTTATCAAATACATGCTGTAAAAACAACCGGAAATTTTTTCTCCGGTTATGCTAACCCAAGCATGAATCAAGTTTTGGCAATGTCAAATAATTTATATGGCTCAGCGCATTGGGGCATCAACAAGCTTGTAAGAACTGAAAGTGAATTCAATAATATTCTTTACAGAAATCTAATTGCCGCCGGGTTCGATTTATTTACATTTTACACTCCTTTGGGATTAGGTTGGCTCCACGAAGAGTATCATAGAGCCGTAATGACTCGACGTGAAATAAATAGTTTCAATGACATGAACTCTTTCCCTTTTGGAAAATCGTTGGTCTATGTTAGAAAGGTAAAGGATGAAGATTTAATCATGTTGTCAGATCATTACAAGCAAGATTTTAGACGGCTTATGATAGCCGGAAACGAAGGTCAGCTCCATCAAATCCAAACACTGCAAAAAAACGACTTCTACCTCAATCAGGATTTACCTCATATTCCTTTGTACTGGATGAGTACAATGACTAATATTGGCTATCTTAATCAATCGGGTAGCGATGTTTTTAACAAAATTATTGATGAAGCCAATGAGAAGGATGGAGCAGATATAAGTAAGCGAGACTTTACAGGCGCTGACTTTACCACTTGGGTAGATGCTTTGTTCTTTCCTGATAAACCATATGCCGATAGAGGATTGCATCCATCAGGAGTGGGCATAAATCGCTATATTAAGCCATCCCAACTTTCGAGTGAAGCAAGAAGCTATTTGAAGAAACAAGGTAATTTGCATTGGTTAAACTTATTGTCACCGCACCTATTTGGCTTTCCGAAGATTAAATTGAAATCTACTGAAAATGGCCATTACTATGGTAGTTTTGCAGTAAGGCATCTGTTGACACCCTTTGGTAACGACATCAATCTTGATATTTTTTACCAAACCCCGAAAAATAAATTCTTCTTTGCACTTCATAACTACAACAACTTAAATTCATCATTTTTTGGACTTGAAGGAGCGATAATTGATAAGCCATTTCTTAGTAACAAACTTTTGGTTAGTGGTAGAAGTATGGTTTGGACACAGCCTAAAAACCAGTCATTTTTTACAAATCAAGCAAGTTTTGGAGGTATGTTGAGCATTCGTGGTTCGTACGCATTAGGATGTTGGTCCCCCTATATTGCGCTTGAAGGAAAAACAAGAGGCTGGGTAATGGGAAATGTATTTTTAGAAGAAAATCTTAGTTTGAATATGGGAATATCGTTAAGGATGCAATGAGAAAAGCTTATCTCATATTCTTGTTTTGCTGCCTGATGATTAGCATCGCTAATGCACAATTGTAACCTATAAATTGCCCATCAGGCAGATATGTAAGATCTTTTATTTCCGACAGCAATTACATTTTTGCCTCAACGTCAGGTGGAGTGCTGTTAACAACGGAATACCTGCAAAATATATCTGCTGGTTAGAAACTGACGGAGCCTGTCTTTATGCAGGCACTTTTCTTGACGGCATATACAGATCAACGGACATGAACGCCCCTAAGATGAAATCACAGGTTTGGAAAACCAGACTACTACATCATGTTTTTCTGTTTTTCCCAATCCCGCTACAAATAACATTCGTATCGCATCACCTGTAAGAATTTCAAAAGCGCATATTGTAAATACTGAAGGGCAAATAGTAAAAACAATGATTGTGAATGATTATAATCTTGAAATGAATGCCAAAAATTTGATTTCCGGACTCTATATATTGCAAATTTATGTATCGTCAGAATTATTCATCCAGCGGATAATAATTTTGAATTAGCATTGCAATCATCCCCCTCCGATAGAAAAAATGAAAGTAAAACGATACAAAAACTGAATAAAGTGAAGGGTGTTCAAAACAGGATGAGATAACACCAGGCGGTAACAGGCTCTATATTTTATTGATGTGTTCGTTCTGAAATCAAGGTTTGTGGCTTGCTGAAAACTTCAACTTAGTTTAACGGTAATGTACTTTGAAATCGTAAACAAAAACATAAAGTTAAATGTTAATGCTATCGCTTTATTAGAAAACAATAATAAAACAGAATAACGATATGATTAAATTGAAACAAATTGTACTACTTTTTATTTTGACATTAAGCCTTAATGCTTTTGGACAAAATAACTTTAATTATGAACTTTCATTAGTTCCTGTAAGTGTAACAAACTTACCCGGATTGCATTCTTATGTTTTTGCACAGCATAACGGTAAATGGTTGGTTATAGGTGGTAGAAAAGATGGCCTACATGCCAGACAACCATTTAATTCCTTTCCGGCTTCTCAAAATAATACCGACATTTATGTAGTTGATGTTACTAATGATCAATTTTGGACGTCTTCTGTAAATAGCTTACCCTCAGGATTGAAAGAGCAATTGCAATCTACCAATATGAATTTTTACCAAGATGCAGATACACTTTTCATTATTGGGGGTTACGGATTTTCTGAAACAGTAAACAACCATATTACCCACCCTTATTTAACTTCAGTTAATGTAAGTGGTTTGATCA
>JAAYWF010000246.1 GCA_012516825.1 Lentimicrobium sp.
AAGGTCTCTCGCGATTTAGGATTACTTACCCCGGTTGTCGGGCTCCATTGGATATCAAAATTTCCCGATCCCCCCGAAATATTAATTACCATTTGGGTAGTGTCGCCTTCACATATATTATTTGATATAGAGTATGCAACACTTGAGAGCGAGGCAGGGATGGTGATATCAAAGAAGTCAAGATATTTTTGTAATAACTCAGTTCGTTGTGCTTCGGATGTTAATCCGCCAAACTCAAAAGAGGTTCCGATAGTCTTAAATCCATTTCCAATACGGGCTATGCCGCAGGCAAAATCAGGGTTATTATTTTTTAGGATTACAGTTGCTCCAATTGTTGCCTGTAATTGGTCAATCCAATAGTTGTCGCCTGAGAAGTCCATTTTCAGGTTTTTGGTAAATGTGCCATTTATCCCGATAATTGTATCGAGATTGCCGGTTCCGTCAGAAATGCCATTGATGCCAAATAGCGGATGAACTGCCGTTACGGGATCGTAGTACCAGGTGTCGCCACCCTCCATGTAAAGCCGGCCGCCATTGTTCAAATAATCTGCAAGTTTTTGCCCTTCATTTGGCGATAAAATATGATTGGCATTGTAAACGCCTAAAGAGAGAAAAATGGATGAAAAATGATTTAAACTATCGGGTAATTCAATGGCGTATTCTGAAACAATTCCTAAATGATCGGCGGCATCGTTGATCGAAGGAGCTGAATTGTGATTTCCATCTAAGTCAACAACGAGAATGGGGATCGGGCCGATAGTAATAGAAAATTCATTTGATCCGAAAGAGGCTGTTTCGGTAACAAAATTTATTACAAAAAGCGCCTGATGACCAAAAGGAGTATGCTGATCAGCCTTTACTTGAAACAGAGCGTGGATTATTTCACCCGGATTGCAATTCCCAAAATATTGCGGCTCCTTGGTTAATACCGTTATGTAAGGATCATTGGTGGTGAGCGTTCCTTTTATGTCATTGATACCGGAATGTCCTATATTTTTCGTAAAAACTGTGAATTGCACAGTCTCTCCCGAGTCGAACTTTCCATTATTATTCCCTCCAATTTCCAGAAGCGTGAATCCGGCTAATTCGAAATTAGGAGCGTTGGCCATTAATGAGATTTCGCTGTTCCAGTTTTCATTTCCGTTAGTGGCTACTAAAGTAAATTTTACAGGATGTTGATCAGGTATTCCGGGGCTTGCAGATATTTCAAACAAATCGGAGAGTGAAAGAGTAACATTGGGTTCAATAGATTCGACTGTATGTGTGTCGTGGAGGATAGTTATAAATTCATCGTTGCTTTGTAATAGTAGTTGAATATTTTCCCCAGATTTTTGACCATGGTTTTGAAGTGTAATATTTAATGAAAATGATTCGTCATAATCCAATTGCCCATTGCCATTTCCTAATGTCCAATCGTTAATTTCGGTTTTTTTAACTAATACATAAGGTCCTTCAGGAGAAGCAATCAACAGGCTGCCAAAAAACGGCTTCAGTTGCTGTCCGGTAATTATTATTTCAGCTTCGCCGGGGGCAGACGGCTCTTGTAGATTTATTTCTGCGTTACCTTTTTCATCTGTAAAGCTGGCGCCTAATAGGGAATTGTTGATTGAAACGGCAACATAAGTAAATGGCAGAGTGTTGATGTTGAACGTAGTTTCGCCAAATGGGATAATAGCCGGATAGTTAGCCCAAATATCTGACGGTTGTGAAAAAAAGACCGACAGTGAAGGATCACCCATAAGGTTGTAAATCTCCCAGTAATAGTGCGAAAGGTTTGATCCCGACTGTGTAACGGCCAGATTGCCTGCCATTGGCGCTTCGCCCTGTGTCGTATGCCAATCATTAATGGCAATTCCGGGCTGGGAATGGATTATTCTGTCGAAAGCTCCTAAGGAGGTATTAGCAAAAACCGGATTTGCAGAAATAGATTTAAAACCCACCGCCCACCAGAAGTCTTCATCCCAATAGGTGTTAGCAGAGCCGCCTACATAGCCAATAGCTCCTTTCCCTGTTGCTCTAAGTATCTCTTCTCCAAATGAGTTATTCTGGAAATCAACGGATGAGCAACAATTTCCTATCATAAAAGCATACTTGCTTTGATTTTGAAGTGATTGTATATGATTTACCGTAAATGAAGGATCAGTCCATCCTGAGGCGCTGCAATGTGCTGAGTAGTTAGCAAAAGCTACTCCGTTGGAGATATTCTGACGGATAGAAATTGAATAATTTTCGCCGGCAGGCTCTGGTTGCAAGTATGTGTGTGAGAAGATACCGTTTTGTTGATTAAAATAGTATGTGTTTCCGTAGTTCACTTGTCCGTTGCCCCAAGTAAGTTGATGATAGGAATCGTGGCCGGCAACCATAACAACTTCGTCAAGGAAAGTGGGGTCGGGGAAGAGATACTGTTCGTATTCAAGGGTTTTGTCAATTTGCGGCTGTAACTGACTCAGATTATTGG
>JAAYWF010000247.1 GCA_012516825.1 Lentimicrobium sp.
AAAAAGCAACAAGCCAGATAAGAGATGAAATAGAGAAAGAAACCGGCGATATAACCAATGTTGCCACCAATATTAAAAATGACATCACCGAAGGATTAAAGCAAATAAGCTCCCTTGATACAGAATACAACAAAAAAACCTATGATTCTGACTATAGAGAGGACATCAACAAATTGCCAAACAAGGAGGCTAATAAAAATGAAGCAGAACCCGATGCCGAACAAAAAAAAGAGAGTGATCAAAAAACATCATTACCAGATAGCATGCCTGTTGAATAATAAAGCCGATTAAACCTCCGTTAACGTGCCAAATAATCCGTAACAATAAAACTAAAAATAAACAAGATAAATAGTTGAGCATTCCAAAACATACAATGAAGCCATTCTCCCTATTAATATCATTACTACTCCTAATATTTTTAACACCGTTCGACTTTGTTTATGCGCAAACAAAAAAGTCCCAACAAGCGGATGAAGATTTTAACAATCTGCGCTTTTCTGTTGCCATACCCAAATATAAAAAGGCTTACGCACGATCGAAAAGAAATAAGCTAGAACGCAATCGTATTACTTATCAGATGGGTGAGTGTTACCGGTTTACTAACCAACCGAAAAGGGCTGCTGCTTTTTACAAACGTCTTACCCGAACTGGTTACGATCGTATCGAACCGCTTGTTTTGCTCCGATTAGCAGATATGCAACGTGCCAATGGGAATTACGAAGAGGCGCTTTCTAACTATGAAACATTCCTTGAAAGAGTCGCCGGTGATCCGTTAGGATTAGTAGGTATGCAATCGTGTAAGTTGGCGATTGAATGGGAGAAGAATCCGTCCAATTTCAAAATTGAAACAATAAAAAAGATTAACTCTCGTGAGAATGATTTTTCGCCCAGCTATAGCGATCCGACAGGCAGGGTTATCATCTTCACCACCTCAAGGGATGGCGTAGTAGGAAAAAAACCGGATGAATGGACTGGCCTGAACTTCACTGACCTTTTCACTACAAAACAAGATGCTAAAGGAAACTGGAGTCAGCCGGTTACCATTGACGATACAGAAGCATTAAACACCGAAGATAACGAAGGGCAAGCCGCATTTAACGAGAATTTCAGCCGTATGTACTTCACAAGATGCTCGCGCGATAATCTTACGGAAAATGGCTGTCAGATATGGGTAACCAGCAAGCAAGGGCGAAGCTGGAGCGAACCGATAATGGTTGATTTAGGTGGCGACAGCACTTCAGTCTTTGGACATCCTGCCATTAGTCCCAACGAAACCACCCTTATCTTTTCCTCCTCTCGGAAAGGTGGCGCCGGTGGTCGCGACCTTTGGATAGCTACACGCAATAGCGCAAGCGAAAACTTCACAGCGCCACGTAACCTCGGCGAGCTGATTAACACACCCGGCGACGAGCTGTTCCCAACTCTTAGAGGCGATAGCGTACTATACTTTGCTTCGGATGGACACCCAGGAATGGGAGGACTTGATATCTTTAAATCAGTAAAACAAGAAAACGGCACGTGGGGCGAGCCTGTTAATATGAAGCCACCTATCAACACAAATGCTGATGACTTTGGGATAACATGGCACCCCGAAGGCAATAACGAAGGCTTTTTCTCATCCAACAGACAAGGAGGACGGGGCGGCGACGACATTTACTATTTTATTAGTCCTCCAATCATCTATAATATCAGAGGTAAAGTATTGGATAAAAATACATTAGAGCCAATTGAAGAGGCTCTGATCAGCCTTGTAAGCTCTGATGGCACAACAGTACAAGTGAAGTCCAACTCTGTTGGTTATTACGAGTTTATTGACGGGCAAGTGAAGCCAGGCATAACCTTTGAACTAATTACCGAAAAGCCAAAATACTTTATCGAAAAAGCCATGGAGACCACCCTTGGCGTAGATGCAAGTAAAGATTTCGAGATCAACTTCGAGTTGGAGCCTATACCGGCTGAGCCGATCCTCTTACCTGAAATCCTTTATGACTTGGCAAAATGGGATTTAAAGCCGCAGTTTCAGGATTCGCTTCAAGGGCTTATTCGTACCCTTGATGCTAATGAAACTCTCGTTATCGAACTTGCGTCGCATACCGATGCCCGCGGCTCATTGGAATCCAATGATATCCTTTCGCAACGCCGCGCCGAATCGGTCGTTAATTACCTGATACAAAGAGGTATTGACCCCGAACGTTTGATTGCAAAAGGTTATGGCGAACGCGCTCCGCGAAAACTTAAGACTGATATCACACGCGACGGCTTTAACTTCACAGCAGGAACTATACTTACCGAATCGTATATAGATTCTTTGCCTACACTACCAATGAGAGAAGCTGCACATCAACTAAACCGGCGTACCGAATTCTCAATACTCCGAAACGATTTTATTCCTAAACCAAAAATACGTATCGAACACGACAGCGTTGATATTAAGATAATCACCGAGCCTGAAAAAAATATTATACCATTCACCAAAACTCCAACCGGAGCCATCGAAGCAACTTGCATTGTTAATGGAATAAAATTAAATTTCATCTACGATCGGAAAACACTCCGACCTACCATTTCGCTTGGTAGCGCTATGCGCCTACTGAAAGACGGAGCTATCACACGCGCTGATTTTCAAGGCAATCCCGACAATATTTTCAAGGATGGATCTATTGCCAACAGATCGCTGTTTACTGTGAAATCATTTATGATTGGTAATGAGAAACTTGAAAAGATTGAATTTCAGGTTGACCATAAGCTAACAAGTCAGCTTATGCTCGGCGAAATAACCTTACTGATGGTAGGAGAATATGAGATTGATGAAGAAAATATGCAGATCATTTTCAAGTGATGCCTAACAAAGATTATTCCTTTTAGAAATCCCGCTTATATAGCCATTCAACGTAATTGAGAAACAACATTTTTTTTGAAGGATCACCATTTACCATTTGCATAATATCCGTAGCCTGATTGAAAAAAGACTCCACCTGCTTCATTGCCAATTGCTTGATATTATATTTATTGTAAATATCAATAACCTGTGATATTTTCACCTCAGGATCAATAGTTTCTGTGCCGGAAAACATGCTCTTCAATCTTTCTTTATCATGATCATTAGCTACTTCAAGGCATTTGAGGTAGAGGAATGTCTTTTTATTTGTAACGATGTCGCCTCCTACATTTTTACCAAACTTGTCGGTATTCCCAAAAGCATCAAGCAGGTCGTCCTGCACCTGAAATGCCATTCCGGCATTTTTTCCAAAGTCATATAGCATATCGGCTTGCTCGGAAGCAGCATTTGCGCATAAGGCGCCAATTTTTGTACAAGCGCCTAACAGAACTGCTGTTTTCAACGATATCATTTCAAAATAACGGTCAATGGTAATTTCCGTTTCCGTTTCAAAATCCATATCCAACTGTTGCCCTTCGCACACCTCTATCGCCGTTTTAGTAAATACATCAAAAATCTCTTCACGTCGCACCGAACATCTCAAGGCCATGTAACGACATGCTAACGCAAACATCGTGTCGCCTGAAAGGATAGCAATATTTATGTTCCATTTTTTATTTACAGTATCCTTGCCTCTTCGCAGCATAGCCTCATCCATAATATCGTCGTGCAGCAGGGTAAAGTTATGAAAGATTTCTAAGCCAATGGCAGCGTCAATAGCATCGTCCGCATGGCCACCGAACAGGTCGCATGAGACCAAAGTCAACACAGGCCGTATTCGCTTGCCTTTCATCCCGAGTATATAGCGGATCGGATCATAAAGCCTTGAAGGCAACTCGGGAAGGTCAATCTTGGAAATAGCGCTTTCAGCCAGATTTAAAAAATATTCATACTCCTTCATGTCATCGTATTAAAAAATCCTTAGTATAATGATTTTTATAAGCTTCAAACCATTGTAGTTAAAAAGGGAGAAGCTCTTGCTTTAACTTTTGATCAGCCTTATCAAATATTCGCCATAGCCACTTTTCAGCAAAGGCTGAGCGATCTTTTCAAGATGTTCGGCATTAATAAAGCCCATTCGGTAGGCAACTTCCTCGATACATCCGATCTTCAGTCCCTGACGATGTTCTATCACTTCGACAAACTGGGAAGCTTGCAACAACGACTCAAAAGTCCCGGTATCTAACCATGCTGTACCTCTACTCAAGATTCCCACTTTCAGCTTCCCTTGTTCTAAATAATGGCGGTTTACATCAGTAATCTCATATTCTCCACGTGCGCTGGGTTTTATGTTTTTGGCCACTTCAACCACGCTGTTATCATAAAAATATAAACCTGGCACAGCGTAATTGGATTTCGGATTTTTAGGTTTCTCCTCTATCGAAACAGCCCGGTTTGTCTTATCAAACTCCACTACCCCATAGCGTTCAGGATCCGAAACATGGTAAGCAAATACAACACCGCCATCGGGGTCATTATTTTCCTGTAACAGAGCTTGCAGCCCGGTTCCATAAAAAATATTATCGCCCAAAATCAATGCTGCCTTCTCTTTTCCGATAAACTCTTCGCCAAGCACAAATGCCTGAGCAATTCCATTTGGAACGTGCTGTACCTTGTAGCTAAAGTTGCATCCAATCCGCGATCCATCGCCGAGTAATTTTTCAAAGTTTGGCAAATCCTCAGGGGTTGAAATGATCAGTATATCCCTTATTTGTGCCATCATAAGTATTGATAACGGATAATAAACCATCGGTTTATCATAGATTGGCATTAATTGTTTACTTATTGCCATGGTAATAGGATGAAGCCTTGTGCCGGCGCCTCCTGCTAATATTATTCCTTTCATACGCAAATCTTTTTTATTAATAATTTCTTGATAATCATTTGATTATTCATTTTTTAATTACACATTATTTTTAATTCAGACAAAACAAAAAACAGCACTTATCTTTTGAACAAATGCCAAGTTATCGGAATAGCAAAACAGATAAGAAAAAGTTAAAATTTCATACACGTGCTCATGGCAACAATCCCGGGTGCTTATCTGTTGAAATCAGTTTCATAATCGACTTAGGCTGGTAAATTAGCCGTGCGTCAGTAAAAATCGACCTTTGTTTATTGCTCTCCGTTATGTCTTGTTTAGAGCTTTATACAGAAA
>JAAYWF010000248.1 GCA_012516825.1 Lentimicrobium sp.
AAAGCGGCAATATTTTTTCTTTTTTACATCAACCGCTATTGGGGTTAAAAATTTTATATCGGAATTTTGTTGAGCCATGATGTTAATGTTTAAGGATTAATTAATTTGTTCTTCTTTCACCGGGACTTCATCTTTTGCTTTAGCACGTTTTTTTTCGTTATAAGCAATTGCGTGTTTATCAAGTTTCACAGTAAGAAAACGCATTACACGTTCGTCTCTTTTAAAGGCCAGCTCAATTTCAAAAATCAACTCGCCTTCAGCCTTGTACTCGATTAGGTGATAAAATCCTGTGGATTTCTTTTGAATTGGGTATGCAAGCTTACGCATGCCCCAATGTTCCTCGTAAACAATCTCAGCGCCCTTGGACTTCAACAAGTCCTGGTACTTTCTTACCGTTTCCTTCATCTGTTCATCAGACAAAACGGGAGTTAAAATGAAAACGGTTTCATACTGATTTAACATCTTGTTTTTGTTTTAGTTAATAATAAAATTATAATTTTTAAAGTGGGCGCAAAAATAGTATTATTATTTGTATTTAGATATTCATTTTCATTTTTTTTACAAAATGAGGCCAATGCTTTTAAACAGCTAACGAATAAATCGTACCCAAACCAACGATAACTAACAGAAGATATGATTACTATTCCGGTTTACCGATGAAAAAATCGAATGAAAAGTACGAATAATCAAAAGAATCTAATTTGTTTAAAAGAAGAAAAAAACGTTTACAAATCATGTTTCTTTCCAAAAAATATAAACCTGTAAAAATTGACGAGTACTCTTTTACCTTTAATTTGCGAAAGCAATACTCCAGTTAAAACCAAAGCAATTCCAATAATCTTCTCGGTTTCAAAAACTTCCTTTAAAACAAAAAATGAAAAAAGAGCTGTAAAAACCGGAATCGTATTTGAAAAAAGGCTAGTTTTACTTATTCCAATCTCACGAGCTCCGATAGTGTAGAAGGCAAATGCGAGTGAGGAGGCAAAAAAGGCGAGAAGCAACAGGGAAACAAGCATCTCGGCATTAGGTCTGACAGTAATAAAATGGCGAAAGTCGAGAATAAAAAATAGTGGAAGGAAGTAAAAAATGCCGATGAAATTTTGTACTGCAATAATATTAAACGCATCATATTTAAAAGCCAGCTTTTTTAAGAATACCGCATACAAAACAGCCGTTATTACAGCAAGAAAAAGCCATGCAACACCCACTGGCGAAGCAGTTAATGAAAAGTCTTTGTCTATCAGCATTATAATCACTCCAAAAAAAGAGATCAATAAACCGACAATATTAAGCCAAGTAAGCCTCTCCCTAAAAATTATATATCCTACAATAGGTGTAAAAAGTGGAATAGTACCAATAATTACAGATGAAACCGTTGGTGTTGAGTATTTTAACCCATAATTCTCGCTCAGAAAATATAAAAAAGGATTGAAAAATGCTGATAAAAGGAAGAGCTTATAATCTCCTTTTTTGATCTTTTGCAACCGATTAAACAACTTAAGCCCGCCAAACATTATAAGCGACGATAGGATTAATCGTAATAAGACGGTAGTTATCGGATCGTAATATTTCAATAGGATTTTTGATAACACAAAACTGCCACCCCAAAATATCATTGAAAGGGTGATGAGTATGTATGTATAAACCGGCTTGAGCTTCAAGAGAAAGACATTATTTTATTGAACCGAGCAAAAGTAGGCAGAAAAGCCCAATAACAACATTATATTATAAAGAGTACAAGTATAAATCCATTTTCATCTGATTATTTTTCGGAATTCTGTCCACCTCCTCCAAATCTTTCTACTAAACTAATTTCGATTATATTTGTCCTGAAAAATATTAGCATTATGCAAAATCTCAATAAAGAATTAGACAGTGCTGCGGAGGTCGTTTCCAGATCAAAGTATCTTGTTGCTTTTACCGGCGCCGGTATTTCAGTAGAGAGCGGTATCCCACCCTTTAGAGGCGCTGATGGACTTTGGAGTAAATACGATCCCATGGTTCTCGAATTAAGCTATTTTTATCATAATCCTCTTGAATCATGGAAGGTAATAAAGGAGATATTTTACGATTTTTTCGGGAAAGCAGCGCCCAACAAAGCTCATTTAGCACTTGCCAGATTAGAACAGCTTGGCATTCTTAAGTCGGTGATAACCCAAAATATTGATAACCTGCATCAGTTGGCCGGAAACACAAGAATATTTGAATTTCATGGAAACTCACAAAGGCTAATTTGTACAAATTGCAACGAAATTCATATTCCGGATAAGGTTCTATTGGAAAACCTTCCTCCTCTTTGTGCAAGTTGTAACAGCCTACTTAAACCGGATTTCATTTTTTTTGGGGAACAAATACCAATGGATGCCTATAAATACTCCATTGAAGCCGCTGAAAAATGCGATGTGTTTCTGATCATTGGCTCAACCGGTGAGGTGTCGCCGGCAAATCAAATCCCATCAATAGCCAAACGCAAAGATGCAACAATCATCGAAATAAACCCGGAAGAATCGCACTACACTTCAACGTTAACAGATATTTACCTCTGTGGTAGGGCAGTAGAGATAATGCAACTTTTAATGGCAAGGGTGGAAAAATTAATAGAAAGAAACTGATAGATTATTTTTCGTTATTTTTGCCACATTATATTTTTCGCGGTAGTAGCTCAGTCGGTAGAGCATCAGCTTCCCAAGCTGAGGGTCGTGGGTTCGAGCCCCATTTACCGCTCAACATCTGATCCTGCAAGCAAATGCGGATTTTTTCCAATTCAAGCAATACTGATTTCAGAAAAAAGCACTATCAAGGCTTATCATAATCAGCTTGACAATCACTTTGGTCGCCAGCAATCACTATTTCGTAGTTCCAAACTATCTTTCCGGCTGACTTAAGATAACCCGAACCTTTTACAGTCCAGTCATCACCAATTGTCTGGCTAGGGATCTCAACAACATTCCCCTTTACAAAACCATAGGCTGGCGAATATTCCAATCCGGCAAGTGCAAAGTTGTAAAGAAAAACCTTGGTGTCGCTATCAGTATCGGCTTTAATCTCAACTTCATAATTAAACCTTACACATGTTTCGCTTACTACCCAGGTTCCAAGAAAAGCAGCACGCTCATCTTCATCAGTAAAAACATCATCAACACAGGAGGTAACTCCTAAAAGCAGGAAAAACGATAAAATAAAAAACGATATCTTTTTCATAAGTTTTTTCATAAGTTTTTTTTAAGGAATCAAAACTATAAAAAATATGCCATTTTGATTTATTTTTAGAAAAAAAGTTGATAAAATCGAAATAAGTAAACTAATAATACTGACACTATTTATCATTTCTTAGTCAATTTATATCCTGTGTCGTTAAGATTCAATTGGTTAATTACCTCAGCAGTATCAGCAAGTTGAGGGATTGCTCTGAAAGAGACAAAACTTCAAAAATCAAGTATAACAAATCCAGCTTTAAGCAAAGAGTTGATCAGCTCCACTTTTTTCACAATCGGGATAACGCTTTTATTCCTTGAAAAACGTTACAATACAACTCAGTAATTTTTATCAGTAATGGATTATCTATATCTTTCTGATTCGTTCACTACATAAAATTAATCAATCAGGTTTGCCAAATGACTTAAATTTGCAAGGCTTTAACAAAATATTAATTTATCTAAATTACATGAGACATCAGCCTATTGACACCAAATTCACTCATGAAGAAGTAGAAAAAGAGATCCGATACTTACAACTTCTTTCCAAACAATTTCCTACTGTTCAAACTGCCAGCACTGAAATAATTAACCTTGAGGCTGTACTGCAGTTACCCAAAGGCACTGAGCATTTTCTTTCGGATATCCACGGCGAACACGAAATTTTCAGCCATGTACTACGTAATGGCTCCGGCGTTATCAGACAAAAGATTGAAGATGTTTTTAAAAATACCCTTCGAAAATTTATCAAGGACGAGCTTGCCACACTAATCTATTATCCAGAGGAGAAACTTGCTTTGATCGAAAAAAGTGAATCAGATATTGAAGAATGGTATTCAGTTACGCTTCAAAGATTAGTTGAAGTTACACGAGTTGCAGCATCCAAATATACCCGTTCAAAGGTCAGAAAATCGCTACCTACCGATTTTGCCTATATCATCGAAGAGTTATTACACGAAAAGCCAAGCTCGCCTAATAAAGCGAAGTATTTTGACGAGATAATCCAAACTATAATACGTATTGACAGAGCTAAGGAGTTTATCATTGCTATTTGCAAGCTGATTCAGCGTTTATCCATTGACAGACTGCATATTGTCGGCGACATATTTGATCGTGGCCCAGCAGCGGAAAAAGTAATGGAGATGCTGACAAACTATCATTCCGTTGATATTCAATGGGGCAATCACGATATCATCTGGATGGGAAGTGCAGCAGGAATAAGGGCAATGATTGCCAACCTGATCCGTATCTCTGCCCGATACATGACTTTAGATACCATTGAAAACGGATACGGGATAAGTCTCCTGCCATTGGCTACATTTGCTATGGAGAGATACAAAAATGATCCCTGTAACCTTTTTACGCCGAGAATCCCGGAAGGCGCAGAGGCAAGCACCAAAGAAATAGAAATGATCAAAAAGATGCATAAAGCTATTGCAATTATGCAGTTTAAGTATGAATGGGAAATCATAAAACGGAATCCGCAATTTGAAATGGATAATCGTAACCTACTTGACAAAATTGACTTCGCAAATGGCACTCTGGAAATAGACGGTAAGAATTATCCGATGCTTGACAACAACTTCCCTACGGTTGATCCTAAAAATCCCTTCAAGCTAACAGAAGAAGAGATTGAAGTGATGGAAAAATTGCGAATATCATTTATGCACAGTGAATTACTAAAGAAGCATGTAAAATTTCTATATTCCAAGGGTAGTATGTATCTGAAATATAACGACAACCTGTTGTTGCATGGTTGTGTACCAATGGATAATGATGGAAATTTCATTAAGATGATATTATGCGAAAAAGAATTGAGTGGAAAGGCTTTGTTAGACCAGTTTGATCTCTTTGCCCGCAAAGCATATTTTACTCGTAACGACAAGCAGATAGATACAATTGCCCATGATCACACATGGTATCTGTGGTGCGGCAAATATTCACCACTTTTTGGAAAGAAAAAGATGACAACTTTCGAAAGATATTTCATCGCAGAAAAAGGGACGCATATTGAAGAAAAAAATGCATTTTACAAACTTAATGATAATGAGGATGTTATAAAAAAGATTTTGGCTGAGTTTGAACTTAATCCCGAAATTGCCCACCTTATCAACGGACACGTCCCGGTAAAAGTAAAAGCAGGCGAAAGCCCTGTTAAGGCAAATGGTAAATTATTGGTAATTGATGGCGGCATGTCAAAAGCCTATCAAAAAGTAACGGGGATATCGGGTTATACGCTAATTTACAACTCATACGGGTTAGTATTAGTAGCTCACCAAGCTTTTGAAAACACAACCAAAGCAATCGAAGAAGAGTCTGATATTCTTTCGAACATCACATATTTAGCATCTAATCCAACACGAAAAACTGTTGCTGATACTGACAACGGCAAAATATTAAGACAACAAATTACCGATCTGGAAATGCTTCTTGCCGCCTATAGAAAAGGGTTAATAAAAGAGATAAGATAATGGTTTATATTTTTTTATCTGAAAAATCATTTTGTCAAATTAAAAAATTGATCTACTTTTGCAGCCCATTTGAAAAAAGTAAAATTTAAAAAGATATGTACTTAACCAAAGAACAAAAGGCGAGTTTCTTCGAAACATATGGAAAATCGAAACAAAACACCGGATCGGCCGAAGGCCAAATTGCTCTTTTTACCTATAGAATAAAGCATCTTACAGAGCATTTAAAAGAACATAAAAAAGATTTAAATACACGGCGATCATTGGTACTTTTAGTAGGTAAAAGAAGAAGACTCCTCGACTATCTTATAAAAACCGATATTGAAAGATACAGGCACATCATTAAAGAGCTTGGTATCAGAAAATAAATCTCAAAAGGATTTATACAATTTAACGAAGTCGAAAGGCAATTCAAAGAAATTGCCTTTTTTTATCTTAAACGTTTAATGTTCAGTAAAATATAGTATGTCAAATAACGCAATTATAAAAAGCTTTTTAATGCCTGACGGCAGAGAGATCAGTATAGAAACTGGCCGGCTTGCCCGCCAGGCCGATGGTGCCGTTATCGTAAAACAGGGCAAAACTATGCTTCTGGCTACAGTAGTTTCAAGCAAAGAGGTAAATGAAGATGTTGATTTTCTTCCTTTAACAGTTGAATATCAGGAAAAATATGCAGCAACCGGGAGATTCCCTGGCGGTTTTTTTAAAAGAGAGGCAAGACCATCAGAATATGAAATTTTAATTTCAAGGCTCGTTGACCGCGCACTAAGGCCGCTTTTTCCTGACGACTACCATGCAGAAACACAAGTACTCATTACTTTGATTTCAGGCGATAAAAACGATGCCCCTGATGCACTTGCTGCTCTCGCTGCTTCAGCAGCTTTAATGGTTTCGGATATCCCTTTCAACGGGCCAATTTCAGAAGTACGAGTGGCACGTATTGAAGGACAGTTAATAATAAATCCTCCGATAGATAAAATGGAGGCTGCTGATCTCGACGTAATTGTAGCAGCTACAACCAAAGATATTATTATGGTTGAAGGTGAAATGAAAGAGATTTCGGAAGCCGAAATGTTGAAGGTACTTAAATTCGCTCACGACCATATCAAAATACAATGTCAAGCTCAGCATGAATTGGCCGGGATGATAGAAAAAGCCGCTAACAAACGTGAATACTCTCATGAAACAAATGACGAAGAGCTAAAGGAAAGGATGTACACAGAGTTGTATCCAAAATGTTATGAAGTGGCCGGTCTTGGAACAGCTAAACAACAGCGTTCGGAGTTGTTCAATAAGATTCTCGAAGATTTTGTTGACACATTTCAGGAAGAAGAAGCGGTTGAAAAAGCATCTATGATAAAACGTTATTATCATAATATTGAAAAAGAAGCAGTTAGAAATTTCGTGTTGGATGAACGTAAGCGTATTGATGGTCGGAAACTTGATGAAATCAGACCTATTTGGTCAGAGGTTGACTATCTTCCATCTGTCCATGGATCAGCAATATTTACCCGCGGCGAGACACAGGCACTTGTAACGGTTACCCTTGGCACCAAGCTTGACAGTCAGGTCATTGACGGCGCTGTATTTGAAGGCAAAAGCGATTTTATTTTACATTATAACTTCCCATCATTTTCTACTGGTGAAGTTAGATTTAGGGGTGGCACAAGCCGTAGAGAAATCGGGCATGGTAATCTCGCATTGCGTGCATTAAAACCAGTAATACCCGATTCGAGTATAAACCCTTACACTATACGCGTTGTGTCTGATATCCTCGAATCTAACGGATCATCCTCAATGGCCACAGTATGCGGCGGCACATTAGCGCTAATGGATGCTGGAGTGAAAATTGAAAAACCGGTTTCGGGGATAGCTATGGGACTGATCACCAACAAGGACGGAAGCAAATATGCCGTTTTATCCGATATACTTGGCGATGAAGACCATCTTGGTGACATGGACTTTAAAGTAACCGGTACAAGAGACGGAATAACCGCATGCCAGATGGACATCAAAGTTGACGGATTATCTTATGAAATTCTCGAAGAGGCGCTTGCCCAAGCACTGAAAGGCAGATTGCATATATTAAACGAAATAGAAAAAACAATCAGCACACCTCGTGAAGATTACAAGCCACATGTTCCGAGAATTGAGCAAATGACAGTACCCAAAGAGTTTATTGGCGCAATAATAGGCCCCGGCGGAAAGATTATACAAGAGATTCAGGCAACAACCAATTCAACAATTGTTATCGAAGAGGTAGGAGAATATGGCATTGTGGATATTGTGTCGGTGGACAAAGAATCAATTGAAGCGGCAAAAGAAAAAATAAAAGCTATAATAGCAATTCCCGAGATAGGTAATACATATCGCGGCAAGGTAAAATCCATTATTACATTTGGTGCAATCGTCGAAATACTACCTGGCAAAGAGGGATTACTTCACATTTCAGAAATTGACTGGCGAAGGATTGCCAATGTTGAGGATGTATTAAAAGTAGGGGATGAAGTGGATGTAAAACTTCTTGAAATTGATAGTAAAAACGGGAAACTTAAACTCTCACGTAAACAACTTTTACCTAAGCCTGAAGGATACCAGGAAAGTAGAAGACGTGAAAAAGGCGATAAGCCACAAAGAGATTATCGCAACAATCGAGACCATCGCCCTAAAGGGGATTCTGATAACCGTAGTTTCCGACCGGATCGCCCGCCAAGAAGTTAATGTCTTTAATTAGACAAAAATTCTTTGTTTAAAAAACATTCTTTAGTTTGCTCTCATTTCTATAAATAACATCCTGATTTACAGGGTTTTATATCTACATTTCGAAACATAAGGCAACTTAAAATAGCAAAGCAACTTCCCTTATAGGGAAAGCCTTACCCTGAAAAAGTATTTTTATAAAATCCACAAAATAGAACTCTTATCCCAGGAGGATGAAGTTGCCATAGATACAAAAACAAAAAAATAGAGACGAGGAAGTTTTGAAGAAATTAATAAAGGTTGCACTTCAATTTGACTAAAAGCGCGGATTTAATTTATATCCTATGCGGTATAGTAGATTCGCCAATCTATAATACAAGAGCTTGCAAAAAACTCAAGACTGACACGCTTACCTCCTAACAAAAAAATAGCGATCAAAAAAAAATCAAAAATCAGTTAAATGCCAATTTTTAAAAAGCTATTTTGTTGAGATTATTTAAATTAGCTCCACAACAAAAGCATAATTAGTGTGATTAGTGTTTTTAGTTAGAAGTGATTTTTTAACTTTGCCAAATAAAGATTAAAATATGGCACATCTTATAGCTCCCTCGCTGCTCTCGGCTGATTTTTCCAACCTTAAAGCCGAACTCGATATGTTGAATCAAAGCGATGCCGACTGGATTCATGTAGATGTCATGGACGGAAAATTTGTCCCCAACATATCTTTTGGCCAGCCTATCATCAGACAGATACGACAACTGACCACCAAACCCCTTGATGTTCATTTGATGATTGTAGAACCCGAACGTTACATTCAAGATTTTAAAAATTGTGGTGCCGACCTGCTCAGCATACATTATGAAGCCTCCATTCATCTGCATCGGAATATAAATCATATAAAAACATTAGGAATGAAAGCCGGTGTCGTACTTAACCCGCATACAAACGTCATGTTGCTCGACGATATAATTGCCGAAGTGGATTTTGTACTTCTAATGAGTGTAAATCCCGGTTTTGGAGGTCAAAAATTTATCGAAAATACCTTTCAAAAAATTTCAAAGCTAAAAGAGTTGATTCTTAAGAAATCGGGCAAGGCGCTCATAGAAGTTGATGGCGGAGTAACTCTGCAAAATGCGCCGTCTCTAATAAAACATGGCGCAGATGTTCTTGTAGCCGGAAATACAATTTTCTCTTCTTCCAATCCGGCAAAAACGATCAGCGAATTAAAATCACTCATTATTTAAAAACTCATGGCAATCAGTACCGTTGTTTTTATTGGCGCCGGACGTGTAGCCACTCGGTTAGGCTTATCATTGATCAAAGAATCAATATCTGTTTTACAAGTTTATAGCCGAACTATAGAATCCGCTTCAGCGCTTGCCTCTCTTTTGAAGTGCAACTTTACTAATGATATTACATCACTAACAAAAAAAGCTGATCTGTATATCATTTCCATCAGCGATAATTTTATCGCAGAGATAGCCGGACAGTTACACTTGCAAAACAAAATCGTTGTACATACGTCAGGTTCGGTACCAATTGAAATACTAAAAAACACCTCCAACCATTTTGGCGTTTTCTATCCGTTAAATACATTTATCAAAGAAAAAATCATTAATCTCTCCACAACCCCTTTTTGTATTGAAGCATCAGACGACCAGACTGAAGAAAAGCTGATTGGCTTGGCAAGCCGGATAACCTCGGATGTTAGACAGATCAACTCTAAGGAGAGGGCTGTAATTCATCTTGCGGCTGTTTTTGCTTGCAATTTCACAAATTTTATGATGGTCAATGCGGATGAGATCCTGAAAGCTAATGGTATATCCTTCGATATTTTAATGCCACTTATTGGCGAAACCATTGAAAAACTTTACGATATTAGCCCAAAAATGGCGCAGACCGGCCCGGCTATTCGTAATGACACTAAGGTTATGCAAAAGCATTTAGAAATGCTAAAAAACGACCCTAATAAAAGTATGATCTATCAACTACTAAGTAGTCAGATTAGTAATTTTTTCGAAACAGATAAAAACAAAGCAGATGACAGTAAGGAATTATAAAGAATTATTAAAAAAAATAACAACGATGATTTTTGATTACGACGGAGTATTTACCGACGGCAAAATCATCCTTACCGAAGCAGGAGAACAATTGCGGACGGCTAATGTAAAGGATGGCTACGCACTTCAGCTTGCTGTAAAAAAAGGGTATCGCATTGCAGTTATTTCGGGCGGCACATCAGACGCAATTGTTACCCGATTGCATAATCTTAAAATTAACGATGTCTTTATCAAGGTGGATCATAAAATCAAGGTATATAAGGAATATCTAAAAAAGCACAACCTCATTCCAGAAGAGGTTCTATTTATGGGCGACGATATTCCTGATCTTCAAATCATGAAAGAGGCTGGCGTTGTGATATGTCCTGCCGATGCGGCAGAAGAGGTCAAAGCTTTATCGCATCACATTTCACATTTAAAAGGGGGTGAAGGATGTGTGCGGGATATTATCGAGCAAGTGCTTAAAGTGCAAGGTAACTGGCTTGATGACGATGCTTTTATTTGGTAAAATATCAAATTAGATGAAGGTAAACGGCAAAGAATACAGGACAATATGGATGGAAGGAGCTTCGGTAATGATGATTGATCAAAACCGACTTCCTTTCGATTTTTTTGTTTTTCGCTCCGAAAACTTTCTAACCACTTGCGATTCTATTAGAAACATGACCACCCGTGGCGCCGGCGCTATTGGCGCAGCAGCAGGTTTTGCTATGGCACAAGCCTTTTTGGCTGCGCCTGTAAAAAATCGGGATAAATTCCTATTACAAGCTAAAGAGACTATAATAAATACCCGTCCAACTGCTCGAAATCTATTCTATGCCGTTGATTTAGTATATGAAGCAGGATTAATCTCGCCAAAAGCAGCTTATGAACAAGCACAACAAATTGCAGAAAAAGACATAGCTGATTCTCGTGCTATTGGCAAGTTCGGTAGTATGCTAATCAACAACGGAGATCACATTCTTACCCATTGTAATGCCGGCTGGCTAGCTTTTGTTGATTATGGAACTGCTCTTGCTCCAATCTATAGATCAGTAGAGGATGGTAAAAATGTTTTTGTATGGGTTGACGAAACACGCCCACGAGGCCAAGGAGCAAGACTAACAGCCTGGGAATTGCACAATGCAGGTATTGATCATCGTATTGTTCCGGATAATGCCGGCGCTTGGCTGATGTCCAATAAAAGAGTTGATCTATTGATAACCGGCGCCGACAGAATCGCTGCCAATGGTGACACAGCCAATAAAATAGGAACTTATGAAAAAGCAATAGTAGCAAAACATTTTGGAATCCCTTTGTTTATTGCCGCACCAACATCTACAATTGATTTAACTTGCACAACAGGTAATGATATCGTAATCGAAGAGCGATCGGAAGATGAAGTGCTCTATCAATCGGGCCCTGACGAATCAGGAAAAATTAACAGAATACGCGTTGCCTCGCCAGGCTCGCAAGCAATCAATCCGGCGTTTGATGTTACTCCAGCCAAATTTATAACCGGAATCATTACTGAAAAGGGAATAATCAAACCAAAAAAGGAAGAAATAACAAAGCTTTTTAAGGGCCGAATCAATTCTTAATATTTGCCTCCATCCTCTTTCAACATAGGAACAAACCTGACAGGCAAAACCGTTTCGCGAATAATCTTTCCTTTGCGTTTTCTTAGCAAAATCAATTTTTGAACAGAGCCATCCTTTCCTACAGGGATTACCATCCGTCCATTTTCGGCAAGCTGTTGTTGCAAAGGATTTGGAATATCCGACGGGGCGCAAGTAACAATAATAGCATCGTAAGGCGCATGTTCTGGCCATCCTTTGTAGCCATCGTCAATCTTAACAAAAATGTTGCTGTATCCTAGGTTGTTTATCAACTTTTCAGCTTTCACTCCCAACGGCTTTATAATCTCAATTGTAAAAACACTGTCAACTAATTCGCCAAGTATTGCCGCCTGATATCCTGATCCGGTACCAATCTCCAGCACTTTATCACTTTGCTTAAGCTCAAGCAGCTCGGTCATAAAAGCAACAAGCGAAGGTTGCGAAATAGTCTGACCTTCACCTATAGGAAGCGGCTGATCATAATAAGCATAAGGCAGTAAATTATTGGGTACAAAACGATGACGTTCTACCTTTTTCATGGCTGCGATTACCCTTTTATCCTTAACTCCCTGCCCCTCGATATAAACTCTTACAAGCTCGTTACGCTCCTTTATTTGTTGTGGAGCAGTATGAGTTTGGCTGTTACAATTACAAGTAAACAACAGAAAAACTAATATGAACCAATATTTATTCATTTGGATGAAAATTAAATCCTTTTATACGATCATTAAAAATGACGGTTTTTAATGAATCGGAAAGTGAAAAATTAAAATTATGAATAGCCGACATCCAATCGCCATACATGGTATTTGGTAAAACAATAAAACGGTTTCCAAATTCTATTTTAAGGCTGTCGGTCAATTTATCCCTTTGTTCAACAGATTGTTTATCATAAAGAGGTGTAAAATCAGTGAGGTTATCCCCAATCAGCATTATGATTTCATAATTTTCACTTACTTTCATCTGCCGTTCTCTTTTACTGCTCGTAACAGTTTTAAACATCAGATGATTATCGCTTTGAACTGGAACTTCAAGTTTTAATAAATTTTCTTTAGTTGCCTCTCTGTGTTTTTCTTCACGGTTTGTAATATAAAAAATTTGCACACCGGCTTTATCTGCTTTTTTTAAAAAATCCACTGCTCCCGGCAATGCTTTAGCTTCGGCTTTATAACACCACTCGTCCCAGCCTATTGGAAAACTGAATCTATCAATAATACTCTGACCTGAATGAGGGCTATTATCGAGCACTGTTTCGTCCAAATCGAGTATTACTGCCAGATGATGTGGATCGTTTGCCTCTTTGAGCGCTTCTTCCAGCCGCATCCCCGCAATATTATAAGCCTGATATGAGAGCGCTTTCATCTCGGCTGCACATTGTTGAAACAGTGTTGCAGCAAGCAATTGTTGTTGATAATTTATATCAGTAGTAGTCTTAATGCCTACTCGGCACGAGCTAACCAAAATCAAAATAACGATGAGGATCAGGGAATAACTTACTCTTCTCATAACAAATGTTTTAGTTAAATAATCTTAGTCTGCCATTTTCCAAATTTTAGGTAAAGATAAGAAATTGCTCCGAGAAGGAAAATGTAAACATATTCAGAAATCCATACAACCGGCAAAGAAACATCAAACTTAAAAATTACCAACCATACATAAGTTAGATAAAAGATAATACAAAAAATCTCAATTACAAGAGCTACATTAGTCTTTGCCGTTCCTGACACACCGCTAAACCAATTATTTGCCAAAGCGACCGGTAATACAGCACCAACCACCACAAAAAGCACCGGTATGGCTTCATTTATTAGCGTAATATCGTCGGTATAAATCCTGATCAACAATCCGGGAATAGTAACGGTAATAAAAATCACCAATAGTGTTATGAGAATACTCAGTCTATTCACTTTTCGTATTATTGGCAAAACCATATCGTGCAAGCCGGAGCCGATTGAGTTGCTCACTAACGAATTTACCGAAGAGCTAAAAGCCCAGACATGGATCATTAATGTCATATAAATACTTCGAATAATATTGGAAATAGCCAGCGAGCGCTCTCCTAAGTGTTCAATAAACAAAAAGAAAAGAAACCAACTTACCATCGAAATAAAATTCTGGATCATTATGTAAATTGATATACTCCATGTAGTAGCGACAATTTCTTTATTAAAACGGGGGAACTTAAAAAGTTCATATTTACGATTTTCATGCTTTACGAGTATAGCTATTGTATAAAAAGCAATAGCTGTCGCTTCAGAAATCAGCGAGGCAATGGCTGCGCCAGCAATACCCATTTCGGGGAAACCATAATGCCCGAAAATCAACAAATAATCAAGAGCAACATTTACAACGGCCATGATGGCAGCGCCATAACTCAGCAATTTGGTTTTTGTTATTCCAACCAGATAAGCCCTGAAAGCCACATTGGCAAAAGAAAAAAACATCCCCAAAACCCTTATGTTAAAGTAAGTAACCGATGCGTGATATATAGCTTCCGAGGAGATAAACCATTTTAATAATTGATTGGAAATAAGGAAGGTAAAAAGGATAAGCAAGGCGCTCATAATCGCAAAGATGTAAAGTGTATGGTCAAAAATTTTCCCAACCATTGGAAAATTCTTTTCCCCATTACGTCTTGCCATCAGAATTTGCGCTCCATTTCCAAAACCAAAACCCAACATAAAAAAAGAAAAATAGAACAGGCCGCCTATTGCTGATGCACCCAGCTCTACCTCACCTACCCTACCAAGAAAAGCTGTGTCAATAACCGTAATTATGTTTTGGGCTAAAAGACTGAGTATGATTGGGTAAGATATGTTCCAAATATTTCGATATGAAGGAATAGAATTCAATTCAGCTTATTAGGCGACAAAATAATCAATTCAGTTACAAAAAAGGGATTTAACCTATCTTGCGCTTTACCTCTTCCAAAATGCCGGCGAGAAGAGTATCAATACAGTAAAAAATTCTAATCGTCCTAATATCATCAGAATCATCAGAACCCATTTGCCCGGATCGGGAATCACTGTGAAATTATACGCAGGTCCAACTTTACCAATTCCTGGTCCGATATTTCCTATAGATGATATACTAGCTCCCACAGAGGTTTCAAAATCCAGACCACAGATAGACAAAGCAAAAACGCCGGCGGCAAATACTATGATATACATTAGAAAGAAAGCCAGGACTTTGAAGATGATCTCTTGCGATACAGGACGGCCGTTCATTCGTACAGGAATCACTGCTTGCGGATGTAAAAGACGTTTAAGCTCAAGCAAGCTGTTTTTAAGTAAAAGCATATGCCTTACAACCTTTATCCCACCGCCGGTAGAACCGGCGCTGCCACCTACAAACATTAGCATAAAAATAATAAACCATAAAGCCCCTGGCCACATCATATAATCACTCGTAACAAAACCACTTGTTCCCATGATAGATAGCACAGTAAAAATCGCATTGCGAAAAGAGGCCTCTAAACCATAAGTACCTGTAATAGTTAGGACTATAGTTATAATTAAAGTTGAAATAATAACTAAAAAGAAATAATATCTAAACTCCTCATTTCTAAGAACCTCCCTAATCCGTCCGTGCAAAGCCATATAATGGAGAGTAAAGTTCATCCCAGCCAAAAACATGAAAAAGGTAATTACATACTGTATATATGGCGAAAAACTTGCAATGCTATCGTTTCTAGTAGAAAATCCACCAGTAGCCATTGTAGCGAAAGAATGAGCAAGACTTTCAAAAAGGTCCATGCCCCCAAGCATAAGCAACAAAGTTTGAATAAAGGTGAGAAGCACATAAATACCCCAAAGTAGTTTGGCTGTTTGTGTAATCCGAGGGTGTAATTTATCGTGTGTTGGGCCGGGCACTTCAGCGATATACATCTGCATACCTCCAATACCGAGAAATGGTAGAATAGCCAAAGAGAGAACGATTATACCCATACCGCCAATCCAATGAGTAATTGCACGCCAAAAAAGAATTCCTTTAGGAAGCGCCTCTATATCGTTTAAAATTGTAGAACCGGTAGTAGTAAATCCGGAAATAGTTTCAAAAAAAGCATTAGTAAAATTAGGGATAGACCCACTAAGAATATACGGTAGAGCACCAAATAATGAAATTACTACCCATGCA
This sequence comes from Lentimicrobium sp., assembly GCA_012516825.1. Taxonomy (GTDB): domain Bacteria; phylum Bacteroidota; class Bacteroidia; order Bacteroidales; family 4484-276; genus RZYY01. Next base: position 16,158 of record JAAYWF010000248.1, read on the forward strand.
ATGGAGACAATAATATAGCCTTCGCGTTTACCAATATCTTCACGGATTGCCTTCCTACTTCCAAAATAAAGAATGATACCAGATATAAAAGTTATTGCCGCCGAAATTACCAATGGCCAAAAATCATGGTTGGCATCTTCAATATTCCAGTCAAAAAAATCTGTGCTTCCGTAATACCAAGAAAAAGGAATACAAAAAAGCATAAAAAATGCCTCTATGATTAAAAGTAATCCTAAGATCTGAAGGATTGCCCTAATGTTGATATACTTTTTTGTGGCCATTGATTACCTGAAAAACCGATCAACTTTATGAATCGTTGATGGAAGTGAGAAAACTATTACCCTATCACCTGCTTTAATTTTGAAATTACCTACAGCAATATAACTCTCATTGCCACGTGTTATACCGCCAATAATTGCACCATCGGGGAAGTTAAGATTTTCGATAGATTTTTTAGTAACTAACGAATCTTCTTTCACCACAAACTCAAAAACTTCTGCATCTATACCATGTAAAACTTTATTGGTAGCAATTTCGGACTGCATGGTAAAACGCGCAATATAACTTGCCGTAATCAACTTTTTGTTAATTATGGTATCAATGCCAATATTTTGTGAAATATCAATATAATCAATATTTTCAACGAGGGCAATTGTTTTTTTTACGCCAAATTTGCGAGCATGCAAACAGGTGAGTATATTGGTTTCCGAGCTATCGGTAACTGCTATAAATGCATCCATATCTTCAACATTCTCACTTTGCAGCAGGTCTATATCCCGTGCATCACCATTTATTATTAATACATTATCAAGTTCTTCGCTTAGGCTTACCGACTTTTCCCGATCAATTTCAATCAGTTTTATTTTGTGTGAATTTTCAAGTCTTCGGCTGGTTTTCAATCCAATACGGCCTCCGCCGGCGATCATTACATTCTTTATTTCAAATTCTTCTTTACCGCCAAGTTTTAATAGTGTCTTTATTCCATCCGGTTTGGTAACAACGTAAGTGAGATCGTTTATCATAAACTGATCGTTCCCTCTTGGTATTATCGTTCGCGAGTTACGATGTATAGCAACAGCTCTGAAATCTAAATAAGAAAACTCACTTGCTATCTGATCCAATGTTTTGCCTATAACAAGGGCTTTTTCATCAAGTTTAATAAGAAACAACAACAGTTTCCCTTTTGAAAATTCGAATGTTTCGGTTGCAGCTGATCTATCAAGTAGATCCACAATTTCCTCTGCAGCCAGCCTTTCAGGACATACCAAGTGATCTATGCCAAGCGAATTGAAAAGAGCTTCATTACCGTGATCAATAAATTCGGTATTGTTTATCCGTGCAATAGTTTTACGTGCGCCAAGTTTTTTACCAATGATACATGTCATCAGATTTACATTTTCGTCGTGTAAAACCGAAATCAACAAGTCGGCACGTTTTACGTTTGCCCTGTCGAGTATTGAGATAGATGTAGAATCGCCTGTGATAGTCATCAGATCAGTGTTCGATTCCACCATTTTAAGTAATTCGCTGTGTGGGTCAACAACAGTGATATCATGAAGCTCATCGGTAAGCAATTTGGCTAAGTGAAACCCAACTTCACCGTCGCCTGCAACAATAATTTTCATTGTCGTAAATAAAAATTGGGGGCGAAAGTAGATAATTCTGTAGAATTACTACATATCTATTTTTATTTCAAATTCATCCCAATCTAATCCGATTGTGAATTGCTTGCGAAAATTCTGGAGCTCATCCCAATTAAGAGTAGCTGTTATAATTTGTTCGGTGTCGGGTTCGGCTTGAGCTATTACACTTCCTAAAGCATCGGCGATAACGGAATATCCCGTGTGCGGTTTTCCTTCTCCGTCTATGCCAACACGATTTACTCCAGCCATACAAGCCTGATTTTCAATTGCGCGGGCTATTAAAAGACTTCTCCACGCATATTGACGCGCAGCAGGCCAACTGGATACACATACAATCAAGTCATATTCGTATTGGCCGTTATTATAACGATTTTTTATCCAAACGGGAAAACGGAGGTCATAACATACAATAGGTAGTATTTTCCAACCTTTTAACTCAACAATTTTTCTTTCTTTTCCAGGGGTAAAAACTTTAAACTCTTCTCCAAGCCTGAATAGATGCCTTTTATTATAAATCTCATAAGTACCATCAGGGCGCATCCAATAAAGACGGTTATAATATTTTCCGGCCTCCACAGTAAGCACACTTCCAGCTACGACACAATTTAAGTAGTTTGCTTTTTCCTTTAGCCATACGAACGTAACGCCATCAGGCTTTTCTGCAATCTTGAGAGGATTAATGGAAAAACCCGTATTGAACATCTCGGGCAATAAAACCAAATCGGTAGTCGGAGCAATTGCTTCGAGTTTTTTATCAAAATTCATCAGGTTAGCAGCAACATCCTCCCAAACAATAGAAGACTGTACTAACGCTACTTTCAGATTGTGCATAAGATTTTAGCAGCTTGAATTAATGTTTCATCTTTTTTGGCAAAGCAAAAACGCAAAATTTTATCGTCATGGCCATTTTTATAAAATGGGGAGAGTGGTATTGAGGCCACCTTATGATCAATGGTAAGTCGTTTTGCAAATTCCAGATCATCATCGTCTGTTATGGAGCTATAATTGAGGCACTGGAAATAAGTGCCGCTGCATGTAATTGGTTTAAACCTTGAACCTTTTATTAAATCAAGAAACAGATCTCTTTTTCTTTGAAAAAAACCAGATAGCTCCTTGTAGTTTTTCTCATCTTTTAAAAAGTCAGCAATTGCGTATTGAATCGGGGTGTTAACTGCGAATACTACCCATTGATGTACCTTCCTGAACTCGCGCATCAGGTTTTCGGGAGCCGCAATATAGCCTATTTTCCATCCGGTAGCATGAAATGTCTTTCCAAATGATCCCACCACAAGACTGCGTTGAGCCAATTCCGGAAAACGGCATACGCTATAATGTGTTAACCCATCAAAGATCATATGCTCGTACACTTCATCGCTCAGCACAATGATATCCGATTTCTGAATAATCCTTTGAAGTTGTTCCATGTCTTTTTTTGTCAAAACAGAGCCTGTTGGGTTATGTGGCGTGTTTATAATGATCATCTTAGTCCGGTTACTGATCATTTTCGCTAAATGATCCCAGTTAATAGTGTAACCGGGGCTCTCCAACTGTATGTGTTTTACATGACCTCCATTTAACCTTACCGTTGGCGCATAGGAATCATAAGCAGGATCAAAAATTATCACCTCATCCTCTTCTCTCACAAATGCTTCTATTGCTGTAAATAGTGCTTGCGTAGCGCCGGAGGTGATGTTTATCTCAGTTTCGGGATCATAAAAAACACCATGACTCCTTTTTATCTTATCCGAAATGGCCTGCCTCAACTCCAATACGCCAGGCATCGGGGCATATTGATTGTTTCCAGATTTCATGTAGTGATTTACGCGATCAATTAGATCTGATGAAATATCAAAATCAGGAAAGCCTTGTGAGAGATTAACAGCGCCATGTTCTGCCGCAATTTTCGACATTGTAGCAAAAATTGACTGCTCACTATTAGGTAGTTTACTGTTTAAATTCCCCTTGTAAATCATTCATTAAAATTT
>JAAYWF010000249.1 GCA_012516825.1 Lentimicrobium sp.
CCCAAGCTTGGCAAAGAGTGTGTCTGCTCCAACGCTCGACAGAAACGACCGACAAACCAACAGACGAAAAAGAAGCGAGAACTTTGCAAGTTTTTTATTTCAAATTTTTTCCATTATTCTCTTTTTTTGCTTTTTGCTAGAGTGTTTTATCTTCGTTTCGTAAATTAGACGTTGTGCGTCAGTTGCTAAAAGCCACAGTGTAATTTGGAAGTAAAAAAAGGATAATGTTTTTGCAAAAATATTTTCGTGTTTTATTGGTAATAAAAACGAAAAAAAGAGTAACTTTGTGTCGTTGATTTTACAAATCGATAAATAAAAAAATCAAATAAGCAAACGAAGTAAAAACACAAACACTATAGCTCAAAGCATGTCAAAAATTCAAAAAGGACAAGCAATTTCAAATATAAAGGAATTTGATAAGGCAAAATTATTCAAGGTTAATCAATATTGGGAACGAAAATAAATTTTCCTTACGAGTTAATTCGTGTTTTTGCCAGAATAAAGACGAAATCAATGATAGAAAATGACCAAAAGCATTACAGATATAGTAACAGAAAATATTGAACGATTTACTTACGGCTATGTTTTTTCCGCAAGCGATTTTCCTGTTGATGTAACCAAACAGAAATCGGTCAATAAAGTGTTGGAAAATTTGACAAAAGCAGGGGAAATTCGCCGATTATCGAAAGGAAAATATTACAAAACCAAGCTAACCGAATTTGGCGAACTTATGCCAGACAACTACCAAATTGTCAAAGATTTGCTCGAAGAAAACGGTAAACTGATAGGTTATATTACAGGTTATCAGATTTTTAATGAGTTAGGTTTGACCACACAAGTTTCTGCTATTTTGCAAATAGGAACAATCAAAGACAAAAAAAACACGAAACGAAGCTATTACAGAATAAAATTTGTAAAACAATGGAATACAATTACAAAAGAGAATATTCCGCTATTACAACTACTTGATTGCTTGCGTTTCTTCAAAAAAATTCCTGATACAACGCCAACAGAAAGTTGCCGAAGATTACTGTATTTATTGTCAAAACTAAATGAAAACGAAAAAAGTAAAATTAAAAAACTAGTATTAAAATATACACCTCAGGCAATTGCTTTACTTGGTGCTATGCTTGAAGCACTGAATCCCAATGAAGATGTTGAAATGTTACGTAAATCGCTTAATTTTCAAACATTTTACGATTTGTCTATTCCTCATGAGGTTTTGTCCACTCAAAAAAAATGGAACATACGATGAAGCTGCACGAGAACCAAAAGTTGTTTATCCAACTACTCAATTTTTCGGCAAACACACTAAAAATCAGACCCGAGTTTATTGAAAAGGACTATTGGATTACCCATGCGTTACAACGAATGGCACAAAACGAAAATGCCGATAAAGTTGTTTTCAAAGGCGGTACTTCACTATCAAAAGCCTATCGTTTAACCAATCGTTTTTCGGAAGACATTGATATTGCAATCGTTGATGCAGATTCGTTTTCAAAAAATCAGCTCAAAATGCTTATTAAACGACTTGCAAAGGATATGGCTTCCGATTTACAAGAAATCATAATACCAAATGTAACAAGCAAGGGATCACGTTTCTATAAAGCTATTTATCAATACCAAAACTTGGTTGGATTAACTTCATCCGCAGTAAAAACAGGACAACTTTTGATAGAAATAAACACGTATGCCAATCCATATACATACATCAATCGTGAAATCTCTTCCTTTCTATCCGATTATCTTATAGCGATCAATCGAAACGATTTGATAGAACAATACGATTTGAACCCTTTTTCAATAAAAGTTTTAGACATACGACGCACTCTTATAGAAAAAATGGTTTCGCTACTTCGTTTTTCATTTGAGACTGATGTTGTCAAAGCACTTTCGACAAAAATACGTCACTTTTACGATTTGTATTACTTGGCAAACGACAAAGAATGTGTGGAATATTTGCTGTCTTCTGAATTTAAAAAAGATTTATCCGAATTGCTAATCCACGACCAGCAAGAATTTGACATACCAGAAGGGTGGCAAACAAAAACGATTAAAGAATCGCCATTATTTAAAGAATTTTCTACTCTGTGGACAATTTTAAGTGTGGTTTATCAAAATGAATTAACACCGTTAGCATTTTCTGATATACCCGATGAGAAATTAATAGCAGAAAGTTTTATGAAAATATTAAAACAACTACAAAAATAAAAACGACTGAACCCACAACATAGGCTATATGCAATGGCGGGATAAATGTAACCATAAAGGCTTGCACTTCGTAAAAATATCGGTAGTAAATGATGATTACAAACTCGCAATCCGCTACTACACATAAACGCCGTCCGTTAGCAAAAATAGCAGGACAGACTTTTAAACTAAAAAACAGCAATAAAGTTGAACTTTAATAAAAACACATCACAACAAGAAATCTAATTGATCAAACCAACCCATTTTCAGTGAAGGAATTTAAGTTCATCAGTGTAAGTTTAAAAGCCAAA
>JAAYWF010000250.1 GCA_012516825.1 Lentimicrobium sp.
AATGAGAGAATAAAATTTAGGGAGCTCTCAGCGAAAGTCATTCCATGAAGATTCTGTTTTTCTGCACCATAACATTTATAAATGGCTAAAGTCTTTGAACGGACAGCTAAGGTGCTTAATGTTAGAAGCATGTAATTCATCACAGCAACAAAAAGCACAATAAATGCGATTGCGCTAAGAATGAATAATATATTCTTTTGCTGGTTTACAAATATTTTCTGAATTGCTTCAAACGAATATTTTAAAACTACTCCGTGCTTCAGTTCTAATTCTTTAATATTCTGATGTTTTTCTTGCATTTTGCGTACAGCTGGTGCAAGAGATTCCGGTGATATTGCCTTCTCTAATTTCACGCAGGTATAATAGCGGTCGTTTCCTAACCAGTTTTCCGTTCCATCCCATGTGAATTGAGCTGTGGATACCATTGAAATAGCAATATCATATAAAAAGTTTGTGTTTTCGGGCAGTGATTTAAAAATGCCGCCAATGGTGAGTTTCTTTCCCGGAAATTCATTTATTTCAATTACTTGTCCTACTACATTACCACCCATCTTTTGGGCTATCTCATCGGAAACCATACAGTTCATGGGTGTCTTTAGTATCTCTTCGGCCAGACCACTGATCATAGGGCGCGGTAAAACTTTAGGTAGATGTTCGTCAGCTAAAACAAAATGAGCATTAAAGCCTCGGTTATCTTCGGAATAAAATACCATAGTACCTATTGAGTTGAGCCTTGTTGCAGCTTCAATACCCGGCACTTCTGCTTTTAATCCGGGACCAATAGCGCCACTTACCAGCGGATGGGTTGTCATCTTATCAGATTGTTTGTCTGCCTTGAAATTTTCATTTACAACATAAATGCGTTTTGAATCAGGATAGAAGCTATCTACACTAAAATAGAAGAACACTTCGGACAATAAGATAAGGCCAAAGGTTAATCCGGTAGCAAGCGAGAGAATACGCGTGGTGGTATGTTCTCCTTTCCTGAATAGCTTCCGTGCGGCTAATCTGATTGCTTTCATATTTCGATTTTAATTTGATTTTTTAATATTTAGTGATAAATTATTCGTATTGTTAGATTGGTCTATTTTTTTTGAACCTTATTCATATCTCAATGCCTCCACAGGATTTTTTGTTGCTGCTTTCCAACTTAGCCAACTCACTGCAAGCTGTGCTATTCCCAATGCTAACAAGCCGGCAAGGGCAAAAATCCACCAGCTTAGCGTAGTCTTGTAGGCGAAATTTTCCAACCATTTTTGCATGGCGTAATACGCAATGGGCGTGGCTATTAAAAAAGCGATGCTTACCCACACCAACACATTTTTATTTAGCATACGTATTATTTCGATTACGGAAGCGCCGTTAATTTTTCGTATGCCTATCTCTTTAATTCTGTCGCGTGATATGAAGATAATCAACCCCAACAGTCCGGTCAATGCTAATAGAATGCTCCACAGTGCAACAAACTCAATAAATCGTGCAATACGGGTCTCCCTGCTGTATTGTAGTTCCAATGCTTCATCTAAAAAGCGGGCCTCGAAAGTTCCATCAGGGTCGAATCGTTTGGCTGTATCTTCAACATATTTTCGAATTTGTGTAAAGTTTCCGCCACGGGTTTTTATCAGGATATTGAATTTCAGATCGTCTGTTCTCCAGAAGACCATAGGAGTAATTTCTCCTTTCAGCGACTCGAAGTTGAAGTTTTTTGCAACTCCCACAACTTCTCCCATAGCTCCAAGACCTCCAAACTTTTTCTCTAACGGTTTCTCCCAACCAAATTTTTGCACGGCTTTCTCATTCAGGATAAAATTATTCATATCGGCTTCACCCTGCCGGAATGCACGACCTTCCGTTATTTTTATCCCGAAAAAGTCTATAAACCGGTCGTCAATTGGCCACGCCTGCATTTGAATCTGCTTCCCGTCCACTATACGTCCCCAGCCCATACCTACTTGTCCGGGAAGCGATTGAGTATAGCAATAATTCGTAATTTCAATATTTTTTATCAATTCGTCGGCAAAAGCCTGATGACTTTTTCGCAACATATTGGAAGTTTGCAGATAGAGCACGTTTTCCTTATCAATACCGATGTCGAAATTGTTCCAGAATTGCAATTGTTTTTCGAAGGTGAGCGAAGCGGAAATCAATGCAATAGCAAATACAAACTGAATGGTAATAAGCACACTGCGGAATTTTTTCCCTTTTCCCGAAAAGAACATTTTACCTTTCACGGCTTGCGAAATGGGTGGCGATGTGATATAGCGTGAAGGATAAAACGCTGCAATCACGCCGAAGATAACGGCAAACAGCACGAACCCGGCATAAAACAGTTCACGTCCTTCGAACGACAAACCGGTGATTTGAAACAGGTTTTCCAAACGCTGAAATATCAGACTGTGGATGATAAACGAGATGCTCAATGCCGTCAGCGACAGTATGACCGCTTCACCAATGATTTGCAGGCGGGCACTCCATTTGGTTCCGCCTAGAATTTGCTGTACCGAGAGCGATTTGGCACGCAACGGTGCCTGGGAAGTGGAGAAGTTAATGAAATTGACCGCACCCATGACCAACAGTACCAGGATGAGTACAGAGAGTAAATTAAGTACTGTTTTATTGATGAACGCAAACATGTAACCTCGTGAACCGTAATGGATTTTACTTAGCGGCATCAAATCCACAGCAGCCGCTTTGGGAGAAAAACTTTCGGCTATCTGAGTCAGAATTCCTGTAACCCGTTCGATGCCGGCGATTTTTTTCTCTACTTCAGCTTTGTCTGCCCCCTTTTTCAGTTGAAAGAAAATGCTGAAACTCCATTCGCTCCAATCCTGATTTTCCTGTATAACAAGTGGTACAATGGCTTCGCAATTGAACGATGTGTTTTTGGGCATATCCTTCATCACGCCCGACACGGTGAGTTCACTACCACTTGCCAGCAACTGTTTTCCCACCACGTCAGCGGTGCCAAAAATGTTTTGAGCCATAGTTTCCGAAAGGACTACGCTGTTAGGAACGGAAAGTACCGTTTGGACATCGCCTGTGATGAGCGGGAAATCAAACATCGTGAAAAAATCAGCAGAAGCATGTATCGCTTTATTCCGAATAGCATCCCTGGGCGCCTGGTCAGTACGGTAAAACTCATTGTCCCACCATTCGCGCATGACCACACTCCGTTCAATCTCTGGCACTTCGTGCCTGATGAGCTCTTCCATCGGCACAGGCAAAGAACTTCCTATATCATATTTGAACGACATCAAATAGATATCATTCTTATTCTTGTGAAATCCATCGAAGCTCCGCTCATACGACACGTAGAGCGTCAGCACGATAATGCCCAAAAAGGCTACCACAAGACTCAACAATGTCAGCCCAGAAGAAAGCCGGTAGCGCATAATAGTTTTAAAAAGCTGTCTCATGGCAATTTTTAATTTGCAATTAGCAATGTGCAATTGACAATGGGTTTTTAAAGCACAGGAATTGTTTTTTCAATTGATGACTATTCATAATTAATTGTTAATTGTTAACTGCTAATTGCTCATTGTTAATTGTTAATTGTTAAATGCTCTTTGTCTGTTTTCTAATCCACAACCATTCCGTCGAACAGATTGATGATACGGTGAGCAAATCCGGCATCGTGCTGTGAGTGTGTTACCATGATGATGGTCGTTCCTTCTCGGTTAAGTTCGCTAAGTAAGTCCATCACTTCGCGTCCGTTTTTGGAATCGAGATTTCCGGTAGGTTCGTCGGCAAGTATCAGCTTTGGATTTGCTATTACAGCCCGTGCAATGGCTACTCGTTGCTGCTGTCCGCCGGAAAGCTGCTGCGGAAAATGTTTTTCCCGATGTCCGATATTCATCCTTTTAAGTACTGTTTGCACCATCTCTTTTCGTTTGCGTGTTGGTATCTTTAAATAGATAAGCGGTAACTCCACATTTTCAAACACATTTAGTTCGTCAATCAGGTTAAAACTCTGAAACACAAATCCGATATTTCCTTTTCGCATTTGTGTTCGCTGACGCTCTTTGAGATGTCCTGCCTGCTGATTATCAAAGAAATAGCGTCCCTCAGTGGGGTTGTCCAACAAGCCTAAAATGTTTAACAAGGTTGATTTTCCGCAACCCGAAGGCCCCATAATGGCTACAAATTCTCCCTTAGCTATCTGAAGATTAACCTTATTCAAAGCCATTGTTTCAATCTCTTCCGTGCGGAACGTTTTTGTTAAGTTTTCTGTACGTATCATATTCTAAAAATTAATGGTTATTTGATAATTATTAATTGTTCATTGTTAATTGCTAATTGTTAATTGCTCATTGCTCATTGCTAATTGT
>JAAYWF010000251.1 GCA_012516825.1 Lentimicrobium sp.
ATTCTTTGATTAAAAAATAAACATAAATTTGCCGACAAAATAATCATTATTTAATAATCATATAAAAAATGCTGATAACAATTATTTTTAAATCCGAATTAATCAATAGAAAGTTTTTTGAGCTGACCCACTGATTTTAAGCGGCATATTTCTAATTAGTGTTTCTTCGGCACAGCTTCTATTATACTGATTATCAACGTTTAATTTGGATTAATAGATTGAGGTCTTTTATTTTTTAACATCAAACAAATTTTTCTATGTATTTAAGCACTAATATTAAGCTCCTACGAAAATATAAAGGGCGTACTCAGGACGATCTGGCCTTTGCATTAGGCATTCCACGTTCTACGTTCAACAATTACGAAAATCAGGTGGCCTATCCGGGTATTAATATGCTTGTAGCGATTTCGGATTATTTTGGAGTTGCTATTGACACACTGATAAGGGTGGATTTGTCCAAACTTTCGCAGAGCCAGTTGTGGCAGCTTGAGAACGGCTATGATATTTTTATTCGAGGCAGTAACTTGCGGGTACTAACCACCACAGTTGATACCGATAATCAGGAGAACATAGAATTGGTTTCTGAAAAAGCAAAAGCAGGTTATTCCAGTGGCTTTGCCGATCCGGAGTACATACGTATTTTGCCCACGTTTCAATTGCCGTTTCTCTCTGCTGATAAAAAGTATCGAACTTTTCAGATAAATGGCGATTCGATGTTGCCAATACCCCACGGATCTTGGGTTACAGGCGAGTTTGTGCAAAATTGGGAATTAATCCGTAACCGTCAGGCCTATATTATTCTTACCCTAAATGAGGGCATACTTTTTAAAGTGGTCGAAAATATGATTGCTGAGAGCGGTTTGTTACGATTGCACTCGCTCAATCCTATTTATCTGCCTTATAGCATACATGTGAATGAGATCAGAGAGGTGTGGCGGTTTGTGCATTACATCTGCGCCGAATTGCCGGAAGAACGTCCGGCAGAAAATGAAATGATAGAAAGCATCCGTGAGATAAAAAGGGATATTAAAGACATTAATCAACGGCTTGGAAACCATCCAAACACACCTGTTTAATGGAGAAGTTGATTTCAGGGGTTGTATTGTCTGTTAATTTGAAAAGTGGCCTAAAATCCACGATAGTTTTTTCTGTAATCAGTAAGATTATATTTTATGACGGATTAAAAGAGCGTTTTGGATTAGATTATTACTTTTGCCAAAGAACACAGATTAATTCAGCATGGCAGTTAAGAGCAACAAATTAAAAGCAGAGAATCAAAAAAATTCATCGGGTTCTGCCCGACGTTCGAGGAGAAGAAGGCCGAGGACCTCCAGTACCCCTTTTTATCGCAATCGAAAATACGGCCAGATCCTTGGTGTATTGTTAGCGCTTGTGTCTGTTTATCTCGGCGTTGCTTTCGGTTCGTATCTGAATACATGGAAGTTCGACGATCAGATTTTTAATGAAAGCCTATGGCAGATTCTTACCGACAGGGGGATTGTTGTTCATAACCTAATGGGAAAATTAGGAGCAATAAGTGCGTATTATACTGTTAAACAAGGTTTTGGTGTTGCATCTTTCCTGATATTAATTTTTACATTTTTAGCCGGCATTAAGCTTATTTTTCCTAAGGTAGGTTTTAGTTTATGGAGAATTTCCAGGATGTTGATTATTGGATTATTGTGGTTTCCTACAACTTTTGCCTATTTAATACCGCAGGTGATGGATGGGATCTTTCCCGGAGTGTTCGGTATTTTTGTTGAAAAATGGTTAGTTACCTACCTTGGGAAACCAGGCACAGGCATAGCGCTTCTCTTTGTACTTATAGTTTTCCTTATTTTAATTGGTTTTTTTAGTCTTTTTAATGTAAAATTTTCATTTTTAAATATTAGAAGAAAAAAGAAAAAAGAAAAAGATGGTAAAGAGGAAAAAGATGGGGTGGAAAAAATCAGAGGCAGAGGCGATAAGTATAATCTTGAGGATTATGAAGTAAAGGATGAAGGAGATGAAAACAACGAAGATATTGATGATTCGAAAGAGAAGGGGAAGTTATCCGGAAATACATTTAAACCAATAACTCAACAACCTTTTGGTCAGAATAGTGATGCTTCGAAATCGGATAATGTGGATTCACCATTTAATACTCTTGAGATTGATTTAGATGTTCCAGAAAAAGATGTAAAGACAAGGGATGTGGGCGAGGTTGATTTTACAATAGAAAATCCTGTTGTCTTGCCCGATACTGATGCAAACGGAGATTTGACTGAAAAAGAAGGAAAAAGTGATTTATCGAAATCTGACAAACCGGTAATCAAATCGAGGTATGGTGTGGATAGCCTTTATGATCCACGCTTGGATTTGCCACATTATAAGTTTCCGACTTTTGATTTGTTAAATGATTATGGCGGGGATACGCTCAACGTGCAAAACGAAGAGTTGATGGAGAATAAACAAAAGATAGTAGCTACGCTGAATCATTATGGTATTGACATAGTAAAGATTAAAGCAACAATTGGCCCTACAGTAACGCTTTACGAGATCATTCCAGCGCCTGGAGTCAGGATTGCAAAAATTCGGAATCTTGAGGATGATATCGCATTAAGCTTGTCGGCTCTTGGGATCAGAATTATTGCTCCCATACCTGGTAAGGGGACAATAGGTATTGAGGTACCGAATCAGCATCCCGATATTGTCTCAATGAAATCGGTACTTGCATCCGAAAAGTTTCAAGCCAGTAAAGCAGAGTTGCCTTTTGGGATGGGAAAGACGATCTCTAATGAAGTTTTTATTGCCGACCTTGCCAAAATGCCTCATATTTTGATGGCTGGTGCAACCGGTCAGGGTAAGTCAGTGGGGCTTAATGCTATAATTACTTCACTGCTTTATAAAAAGCACCCTGCTGAGCTTAAGTTTGTTATGGTTGATCCTAAGAAGGTTGAGTTGACTCTTTTTTCCAAAATTGAGCGTCATTATCTTGCCAAACTTCCCGATTCGGAGGAGGCAATCATAACTGATACACGAAAAGTAGTGCGTACTTTAAACTCGCTTGGCATTGAGATGGATACGCGCTACGAATTGCTTAAGGATGCTCAGGTTAGGAACATAAAAGAATACAATGTAAAGTTTCTTGAGCGCAAGCTTAATCCTAATGATGGTCATCATTTTATGCCTTATATAGTTTTGGTGATAGATGAGTTTGCCGATCTTATCATGACTTCCGGCAAAGAGATTGAAATTCCTCTTACCCGCCTGGCCCAGCTTGCACGTGCTGTTGGAATTCATCTGATCATCGCCACACAAAGGCCTTCGGTAAACATCATTACCGGGTCAATAAAAGCCAACTTTCCGGCTCGCGTAGCTTTTAGGGTTATTTCCAAAGTGGATTCACGTACTATCCTCGATAGCAGAGGGGCTGATCAGTTGATAGGAAGAGGTGATATGCTACTCTCAACAGGTAGTGATCTGATACGCCTGCAATGTGCATTTATTGATACTCCAGAAATTGAAAAGCTTACTGAATACATTGGCTCGCAGAGGGCTTATCCGGATGCATACCTTCTTCCTGAATTTGCTGACGAGCAAGATGAACATATAACCGAATTCGACCCAACAGAAAAAGATCAACTCTTTGAAGAATCTGCTCGAATCTTAGTACAAACGCAACAAGGTTCTACCTCTTTATTGCAAAGGAAACTGAAAATTGGATATAATCGTGCAGGAAGGATTATTGATCAGCTTGAAGCGGCAGGTATCGTTGGGCCTTTTGAAGGTAGTAAAGCACGTGAAGTTATTATAAAGTCGGAGTTAGAATTGGAACAGTTATTGAGCGAGATGAACAATAAATTATAATCCGAAAAAAATTATGAGAAACTTGGTTTTATGGCTGATACCATTTTTTGTGGTTTTTCAAACAGCATTCATTTTTGCACAATCGCGCGATAAACAAGCTTCAGAGATATTGGATGAAGTCATCAGCAAGACTAAATCCTATAAATCCATGAAATTGGAGTTTATTTATAAAATGGAAAATCCTGAGGCTAACATCAATGAAACAACAACTGGAAAGGCAGTTGTCAGTGATGATAGTTACAGGGTAGAGGTAGCAGGTCAAACAATAATTTCTGACGGCAAAACTCTCTGGACGGTGATAAGCGATGCAGAAGAAGTTCAAGTGAACGACGTCTCGGAAAATGATGACGTTTTTACACCTACTAAACTTTTAACAAGTTACAATGAGCAGTACAAATCGAAATTACTACCTAAAGTTACTTCATTACACGGTAAAAATGTGTATGGATTAGAGCTTACCCCCTACCAAAAGAAATCTTACGATAGAGTACACTTTTTTATCGAAAAAGATAAAATGCAACTTTATCAAATCGAGATTTTTGATCGTAATGGAAGTAAATACACCTATCAAATCACTAAATTTGAAACAAATGTACAGGTAAACGAAAAGTCATTTAGTTTTAGTGAAAAGGAATTCCCTGGATTTTACATTATTGATATGCGATAATATCAGAGTTTTAACTTATTTATTGCCGCATAGCAGAGACTAAAAGCTACTATGCGGTTTTTTTATTAAATAATCGTGATCGCAATAATAAATTGTTTATATTTGCCTTGCATAAAAAAGTGTAAAAACCATTGTAGTAGAAATATTTTAAGAGTTAATTAATTTAATAATTTAA
>JAAYWF010000252.1 GCA_012516825.1 Lentimicrobium sp.
AATGCATTTCCACTTGAGGCAAAGTGGGAAGCAAGTTTTAATTTTAAACACATAACCGAAGTTCTCGATGAAAGAACAGGACCGATTTATTATTTCATTGACAAGATCAGAATAAACTATGGAGAGTTGATTTATCTGCCATTGATTTGGTTTCTATGGAAGTATATAAAAAACATTAAAGACAAGAAACGGTTGGCATTAACTATTTGGGTTTGGGTTCCAATTGTGTTTTTTTCAATTGCAAAAACAAAAATGCAAGCATACATTCTTTTCACTTCTCCTGCGCTATTTATAATTACTGCTGAATTCTTTTTTATGTTGAATGATAACAAAAAGAATCACAAGTTGAAATGGCTTTTTAATTTGATTCTATTATTGTTAATTGCTTTTCCTATTCGCCATATGATTGAAAGGGTAAAACCATTTGAGCAAAGCAGCAGAAATCCTGTTTGGGCATCTGACTTACGGAAACTCAACGATAAAAATATTTCTAACGGAGTATTGTTAAATTACGATAGGCCGATTGAAGCAATGTTTTATACAAACCTCACAGCTTACCCATACATTCCTGACAGAAATAAAATTACCGATATGATAGCAGAAGGATATACAGTAATGATTAATGACAATGGAAAAATACCCAACGACATCAAATCAATTAAAGGTATTAAGATTGAAAAACTTAACAACCAGTAACATACGTTATTTTTTATGGGGGGTGAAGTGAAATTAGTAAATGAAGTTATTTTATTTATCTTTGAAGTAAATTGATAGTGAAGTGTAATTAAAATCCCACAAAATATACCGCTATCCATTAGTGAACAAAACATGTAAACAATTTGATAATTAGCTGAAATGAAAGAGCAAGTTAAATTTGGTGTGATTTACCAAGTCATGGTAATAGGTGTGGTTTGTATAATGTTATCAAGCTGCTCCACATATAACAAGATCTATTCAGACGACGATATTGTTTACTCAACCAAAAGATTTGAACTCAAATATTACTGTAAAGATCGGGATCGTAGAACGCCTATCTATTTCTTTACACAGTCAATCGTAAAAGAGGTAGATCAAAATAATAATGTGTCCTATCGCGCCTATGATGTTTTATTCCTAATCAGTCCTAGCTTCAAACTTGACGAAAAGGTAATCCTGATTATTGATAATAAGCCATACCCCATGGTGATTGATAAAATTGAACTTGAAAATGTGAAAACTATTTCAGAAAACACAACAGATATCCAAACCTCAGACTCAACAACCGTTTCTGTAACCACTGGGTATTCAGAAAACAACAAGAAAATTACCAGGTTCAGCTACAAAATACCGGTTTCAACTATAATGGAGATCAAAAAGGCAAATCAAATATCTTTTCGTTACTACTCTGGCCCAAGTATGATAACGGTTAAGCCTAAGAAACTGAGCATTAAGAAAATAAAAGAATTAATTGACATTGAATAAAACAGTTACGTTTGCTAACAGGTCGGTATATTTAATTTGCTTGTCATGGTTTTTGCTCGCTACTTGAAAGACAATGTATTAAAATAGAAATTTGAAATATCCGGCAAGCTTGTGGCTGTGTCGTTTAAGCAAAACCCTCACCGGACCTCTTACTACCGGGCACGCAAACAAAACATACTATCTGGCCGTCAGCAAACATTATGGAAGCCAAAATACCTAACAGTAAAAAAAGTAAAATTTAAAAGGTAAAATATGATCACAAAGACAGACCTTGACAAGTTAAATTCTCAAAATTCAAAAATAAAGTATGGATTTGCGAAAGAATTACTAAAAATCGGTTCGGAAAAACCCGAACAACTTTATGAACACTTTGATTACTGGGCGGAACTGATGACTAGTGATAACAATATTTTAAAATGGACGGCGATTGATATAATGGGATACCTCTCGGCAGTAGATACAGAGAATAGGGTAGATGTGCTCATGCAGGACTTGATTAAACATCTTCACGGAGGAGTGCTTATCACTTGCAATCACTCTATTTTTGCACTTGGACTAATTTACCAAAACAAACCCAACCTTAAGGAAAAAATTCTCAAAGAATTAATCGCAATTTCACAAGACAAATTTGAAACTGATGAGTGTAAAAACATTGCTATAGGCAAAGTTTTAGAGGCAATTAAGCCGTTCGTTGCAGACATAAAAAACAGCAAACCCGTTATGACATTTATTGAGAATGCGACAAAATCGGAGAGGAACTCAACAAGAAAGAGAGCAGAGCAATTATTGAAAAAGATTGAGAAATAACGAATGACAAGAAAAAAAATATTCGGACTACAACCAAACGCATTTTTCACAGGGCTAACAAGTTTTTTTACCGACACATCTGCTAAAATGGTATATAGTGTTATGCCTCTTTTTTTGTTATCAATAGGAGCTTCTAAAACTACTATTTCATTAATTGAAGGAGTTGCCGAAAGCACAGCTTCTTTATTAAAGGCTATTTCGGGGTACTGGAGTGATAAGATTGGTAAAAACAAGCCATTCATGATTATTGGATATGGCATCACAGCAATTATAACACCTTTATATGCAATAGCAAGAATACCAATTCAGATTTTAATTTTTAGGTTCTTCGAACGAATAGGAAAAGGATTAAGAGTTGCGCCACGAGATAGTCTCATAAGTAGCTCAATTAAAAAAAATGACGCTGGTAAAACTTTTGGGTTTCAGAAAGCAATGGATAATAGCGGAGCTATTGTCGGTCCATTAATTGCCTTCTTATTGTTATCAGTTTTACCGCTAAACTACTCTTACATTTTTTTATTGGCGACTATTCCTGCAATTTTTGGTGTGTTAACTATTGTTTTTTTTATAAAAGAGGCAAATGCAGAAAAAAAAGAGACCTCTATTAAGATTTCATTAAAATATTTGCCCAAGAAATTTTATTTCTTTCTTATCATAATTTTTGTATTTACCCTTGGCAATTCATCGGATGCATTGTTGTTGGTAAAAACAAGCGAAACCGGCATCAACAAGTCTTATGTACCTTTTGTGTACATGATATTTAATGCGGTATCGGTGCTACTAGCCATACCTATTGGAAAATTGTCGGATAAGATTGGACGTAAAAAATTGATTATTCTGGGATTTTTAGTATATGCGATTGTCTATTATTTTTTTGGCAGATTCAATAGTATAAATGTTTTTATTTTCTTGTTTATGCTGTATGGATTTTACAGTGCATTGACTGATGGAAGCCAGAAAGCAATGATTTCTGATATTGTAAGTAAAGAATTGAAAGGCACGGGGTTTGGTATTTATCACGCTGTGCTGGGAATTACCTTATTGCCTGCGAGTTTAATCGCTGGGTTACTTTATGATAGGGTCAATGCAAATGCTCCTTTTTATTTTGGCTCTGTAATGGCATTTATTGCTACCATTCTAATGATCATATTTACTGTTGTTGATAAGAGAAAACAAAAATTAACTGATGCCTGATAAAATAGATATTTAAAAAAAAACAGTTTTGCTAACTTATGAGAAAACAGTAAATTTGCAATTGTAAATAAAACTCTTAGAAACTGCGATAATTCCCTAAAATAGTGTGGATTATAAAACTTTAGACAAGCAACAATAAACAATCAACCAAAACTTACGGTAAAAAAAGAAATCGAATAAAATTGAATAATTTTAGTAAAGTTAACAATAGGTTTTTCAATTTTTTTGAAATTTACACATAGATCATCATTAATATAAACACTAATTATGAAATTATTACTTCCTATCATTTTTTTGTTATTCTTTGTACAATGTACACAAAAACAAACAACAGATCAAGAACTTAACAATAAGATTCAAGTTGCTGTTTTCGATGGGCATGGCGGAGCGCAAACCTGTATTTGGGAAACAGTAGCAGCTGTTAAGTTAGATACGGACATGAGTGTTCGCACCATTACAACTGCCGATATTGCTAATAATGTACTCGATTCGCTTGATGCCATTATCATACCCGGAGGCGGAGGAAGTCGTCAGTTTTTAAACCTGAGTGCATTAAATCAGCAACGAATTAAAGATTTTGTTGCTTCTGGAGGTGGAATCGTGGGAATTTGTGCTGGAGCTTATCTTCTTTCAAATACACCGGATTATGCCTGCATGCAACTAAACGGGGCTCAAGCAATAGATATTGAACATGATAATCGTGGACACGGAATATCAAAATTTACACTTACAGATGAAGGTAAAAAGATATTTCCCGAGATTGCAAAGCGCGATACTCTGTTCGTTATGTATTACGAAGGTCCAGTTTTTATAAAAAAGGAAAACGATACAATTTCGTATGAAACGCTTGCTATTATGGAAAGTGATGTTCATGAAGAAGGAAACGCCCCGAAAAATATGACTAACAACAAGCCGTTTTTTATTACTAACTCCTATGGAAAAGGCCGGATTTTTAGTTCAATTGCACATCCCGAAGCAACACCTGGAATGATGTGGATGATTCCACGTATGGTGCGTTGGACACTAAATTTACCGATAAAAGAATATAAGTCGGAAGTAGTAAACCCTGATATTTTTAACCGAGAAATCCTGATGAGTATTAGCGACTTAAAACAGGAATCTGCATATTATCAGACATTTTTATACGGTTCGGCAGAAGAGAAAATCGTAGCAATGGATTGGTTGCAATCAAAACATTCATGGGCTGCAAAACGTTGGGTTCAGGGGTTATTGTTCGATGCTGACGCTTCTGTTCGTGTTCGTGCTGCTAAGTATATCGCCGATACACATTACATACATTATCTGCCGGACTTGAGAGCCGCTTATAATTCAGAAAAAGAGACGCAAACGAAACAGCAATTAAAAGAACAATTAGATAAACTGGAAAATATAAGAGATGGTTTTTGAAATTGCAATATTGAAGGCAAGTAAAAAATACATCAAAGAAACACCAAATAGCAACATTGAAAAAAAACGCTACCACGCATTTTAGCTCTCGGTTTAGACTGTGGGGGATAATTTATGAGGTATGTGAATTATTTATGATATTAAACCATTAAATTAATTAACTTATGAAAACAAAAGTTTTATTTATTTTTTTAATCTGTTTAGGATATAGTATGAATGCACAGGAAATTAAATTACCAGCTCCTGATAGGAGTGGCGGACAACCTTTGATGAAATCATTAAATGAACGAAAATCAGCTCGCTCGTTTTCGGAGAAAGATCTCTCCGACCAACAATTATCTGATTTATTATGGGCTGCCAACGGCTTTAATAGAGAAGACAAGCGAACGGCTCCCACAGCTAGAAATTGTCAGGAGTTAGAGCTTTATGTAATTTTAAAAAAGGGAATCTATTTTTACAATGCAAAGGAGCATAAGCTCACATTAGTAAAAGATGGCGATCATCGAAAAAGCGCTGGAATACAAGATTATGTAGCCGATGCACCGCTTAATATTTTGATTGTTAGCGATTCGGAAAAAGCGGCAAGTTCACAATACTCCTACACAAACTGTGGGTATATTTCGCAAAACATTTATCTCTATTGCGCCTCAGAGGGATTGGCAACTGTTGCGAGAGGCGCTTTCAATAAGGAAGAACTTCATAGCTTACTACAATTGCCTAAATCTCATGAGGTTTTATTAGCGCAAACCGTAGGTTTCCCGAAATAGTAAATTGCAAAGTATAATAGACGAAAAACGACTAATTAGAGATATTTAGAAGTTAACAAAACAGAGCCAACTAATTTACTGTGAATTGGTTGGCTTTGTTCTATCTTTGAATATCACAGCGTTTTTTGGTTTTTGTAGTCTGTTTTTCAGAAATAGGGTAATCCAAGTTGCAAAAACAAACGGAAATGTAAGTTGCGTAAGACCGAACTTTATCATTAATAGACTAATGCCAAGGGAAAGTACAACCGATAAAAAAGCCCAAATGCCGTCTTTAACTTGATTTCCAGCAAAAACTATCGCACACAAAACGGCGTTAAAACCATAAAGCCCAAGGTTGATATTATCAATTGGTGCGGAAAACTCGAAAGCAATAATATCGGAAACAATTGCTCCTGCAAGTCCGTAGAGTGCCGCAATGGGCGAGCTGATAAATACGGCAACAAAAAATAGCAGTCCCGACACTAATTTGTTTTGAAATATTACCTGTCCGAAGCTCTTGAAACCGTCTGATAGAGAGTCGCTCAAATGAGCGATAGTAGGCACAGGTATTGCCAATAAATCGCTGTAAAAATTGTTGCAGATAAAGAGTATCAACCAAGTAACTAAAACAAACGGGAAGGTGAACGCAGGGATTTTACGTTTTATAAAAAAGTGCTGCAACATAGCTGCCAACACCGAACCAACACCGACAATGATCCAAGCCCAAAACAGAGGTTTTAGAAAAAGCAGTACTGCAACTCCGACCAATGCGGCGCTAAACCCGTAGAGTCCTTTTTTGATTTCCGTTCTGTCGTATTTTAGCAGATAGGCGGTAGCTGTTCCGCATACGGTAGCTAAAAGTGCGGCAAAACCCATAGCAAGTGAACCGTAGAAAATCCCAATCAGAAACAGCAAACCCGTAATGCTATTTTCCTGAAGCATGATTTGTCCAAATCCCTTTAGTATCACAGAGATAATAGATGCAGATTTGCCGAGCAGACTGTTTTTAGAGTTGAGTTTTTTGGTCATTTTGTTTGTTTTAATTTGCAACACGCAAAATGCAATAAGTGTGTATCGCTTTAAGCACAAGATAATACAATTAGCAATTGGCAATTAGCAATGAGCAATTAGCAATTAGCAATTAGCAGTTAACAATTGAATTTGGGGTGGGGGGGAGAAAGTGAATGTGTGATGATAGTTAAAAGTTTCTGAAAACGAAAGAGACGGAGCATGCTCCGTCTCTACAATGTTTAGATATTCAATTAGTTAACTGCTTTTGATTTTCGCCAATTACCCTTTAACTAATAGTATTTGTCGCATTTAGGCTCGAAATAGGCTTGCGAATGTAAGCAAGCGGGACATGTTTTCAGTGCTTTTTTGCCTTTATGAACATATCCGCAATTGCGACATTGCCACTCAATCTCTTCGTCTCGTGAGAATACGGTTTCATCTTTCACCCGTTGCAACAGTTTCAAGTAGCGTTCTTCGTGAATTGCTTCGGCTTTCGCTATCATTCTGTACATTGTGGCGATCTCTTTAAATCCTTCTTCTTCGGCAATATCGGCAAAGTGAGGATATAGTTTTGTCCACTCTTCGTTTTCTCCTGCAGCAGCTGCTTCTAAGTTTTCGGCTGTAGTTCCGATAACTCCTGCCGGATAAGTTGAAGTAATTTCGAGCATTCCGCCTTCTAAATATTTAAACATGCGTTTTGCGTGTTCTTTTTCTTGCTCGGCGGTTTCCATGAAAATAGCTGCAATTTGTTTATAACCTTCTTTATCAGCCTCTTTTGCAAAATAGGTGTAACGCATTCTTGCTTGAGACTCTCCGGCAAATGATTTCAACAGATTTTTTTCTGTTTGAGTTCCTTTTATACTTTTCATAAACGTTTTTTTTATTTTGATTAATAGAAATTGTGGTTGTAAAAATACATATTTAGAGATACGAACCTAAAAACGATTAATAATTTGAAATTATTCTTTGTAAATGAAGGCGAAAGCCTCATGCTTATAGTAGTGAATTACAAATAAATAAGTAGGGTTTGGTGATTAAAACAGGATTTATTGTGATGAGATTCATTTTTTCTCGACCTGCTGCAGGCATAAAAATAACTTGCCATACCTGTTTTTGAACAATAGCGTAAAAGAAAACAAAAAAATCTTGGTGATCACACTCTCCTGTTTTCTACATTGAGACTCCCTAAAAATTTTCTTTCATAATTTTATGGTAGAATATCATATTTATTTTGGCAATAGCTTTAAAACCCGTATATTCAGGTATTAGCTACCTTTTCAACAAAATACCTTCACCAAAAAAATCTGCCTTTTTTTTAACCTGCAGAACGTACAATTCAGTCGGTATCATCTGTATTTTAAAGCACTTTTCACTAACAAAAACATAAAAGGCCACTCTTATTTAGAAAGGAGCAGCCTTTTATGATAAAATAAGTTGTGTCAATTAAGCAATCGCACTACCGATAAGGTAAGTAGCGGCAAGCGCTACAATAGCATAAAGCTCGGGGAATACCGCCAAAATTAGAGTATTACCGAACGCGTCGTGTCCTTGTCCGATTGAAACAACTCCATTAGCACACACTTGTCCTTGACGAATCGCCGATAATAAACCAACGAATCCTAAGGTCAAACCGGCAGCCAGCGTTGCCATCGCTTGGAAGAATGTAATTTCGGGAGTAAGCACGTTAAAAATGTTTTGGAACATAAAGTATCCGGCAAAACCATACAATCCCTGAGTACCGGGGAGAGCGGTTAAAACCAAAAAGTTACCAAATTTTCCGTCCACTTTTTTAGCAGCTCCGATAGCCGCATTTCCCACAATTGTAACCCCATAAGCACTTCCAACACCTGCAAGGGTCAACATAATTGCAATGCCGAAATAGGCAATAAATAAATTAGTGTCCATAAATTGTTTTTAAAATTATAGTGTTATTGATTTTTGTTTTTTTAATTACTGAATGGATTATATTTTTTTCCTCCTCCTTCGAACTCGGCGTTATTATAAAACTCCACAAAAGTAAGACGAACCGGGTGTACAATTGCTCCCAACACGTTCATAAACATATTGATAGCGTGCCCAATAAGGAATATAAGCACATACACAATGGGCTTTACTATCGCATTATCGGGACTCATTCCCGCCGCCAAACTGTTGAACACACTTGCAAGGATTCCTCCCGAAAGACCGAGTGCGAACAAACGCACATAAGACAACACATCGCCCAACAGTCCGGTAGCCATATTGTAGGTATCCCACAACCCAAGTCCCAAATTTAAGAACGGATTTTTACCCGGTGAATTAAGGAAGAAAATAAGAATGACCGCGGGAGCAATAATAATTAGATGCACCGTTCCAAACAAAGGCATGACATTGGGAAGTAACGCAGCAACAATGCAGCTTATTAAAAACACAAGCCACCCGATGGTGGAAAGTGCGTACATAAATCCTTGTTGCTTTATACGATTTGCAACCTTCATAACCATACCAAAGAGAATTTGGATTACCCCCAATACGAGCGAGAGAGTAAACATCTTATTATTGTCGAAAAAGACTTTATCCTTCAAAGCTTGCGCGATAGGCCATTTGAGTTCATAGATGGAAAAACCGAAAAAACCTCCGGTAAGCATACCTGCTATCATAGTAGAAGCGCCCAAGACTTGCACCAAAGACAAAATGCCTTTCATAGACATATTTAACTTACCTTTCATGAAAATCTTAGCCAAACTTGCTGCTATCAGAAGAAAACATCCATACCCTATATCGCCCAATGATAATCCGAAGAAAAACATAAAAAACGGTGCGAAATAGGGTGTTAAATCTATTTCGTTGTATTTAGGCAACATATATAATTCGGCAATCGGTTCGAAAAGTCGTGCGAACTTATTGTTTTTGAACTTAATAGGCACATCGTCTTCGGGCAGTGGCTTGGAAACTTGATAGTAAACCGCTTTTGATTCCAAATAGTTGGTTATCTCTTTTTCGTTATCTTCTGGCGCCCAGCCCTGCAGCATCATAAGTTTATCGTCGGCCAACGATGTGGTCGTACGTTTAACTTTGGTGTATTTTATTTTTTGTTCAAAATCAGTAGTTGCTGCATCTAACGAAAGAATATCTTTCGCTAACTCCTTTAGCTTTGCCCCTTGCTCTTCAACTTTTTCTCGAAGTTCTTGGATTAGTAGATTTAGCTTAGTTAGCGAAACATCAGGCATTTTTATTGCCTCTAAATTTATTTTATCGGCAATATTGCTTTCTTTTGTAACCGTTATAAAGTAGGTTCTTGAAGTTTCCCTATTAATTACTATAGCATTATACAACGCTTCCCATTCAGGATCGTACTGATTGTCGGAAACAATAAAGAAAGTAATATTATATCCTGCTTGTTTCAAACGATCGATACTTTCAGGCTCAAAATCACCCCAAGGCTTTAGAGTGTCACGCTCTTTAATGCTTACTTGCAGTTTTTGGTTGTAAGTTGATATTTGAGTTTGGATGGTGTCTATTTTTTCGGGAATGGTTTTTCCCAATTCCAAGTCGGCTTTATTGTATGTTATCTCCTCTTTTTTATCTAATTGTCTTTGAAGTATCTTTTTTGATTCACGTAACTGCTTCAATGTCAAGAAATATTGATTTAATTCATCGTCTTCAATCGCTCTATCGGCTCCGTCAACGTGAATTAGTCCCAGCTCACGCAAATCTTGAAGAAACACCTCATAATCTTTGTGATAGGCAAGAAAAGTGAACTTTTTCATTTTTGCTAACATACACTCTCCTCCTCAGTTTTTTCTCTCTTTTTCTCTAATCTGGCACGCATAATTTTTTGCGAAGCTTTAGAGAGGTTCTCCTCATCTTCTAAATATCGCTTAATTTTTAATATAGCATCTTTATAGCCAGGTATTTGCACTTTTTCAAAAAGATTAACTTTTTGAGTAGTTTTTTTTCTGGCATAATTGAGTCGTTCTACTTTGAGAGCGTGGAAATCTCTTCTTATTCCTGCTTCGGCAAGAGTTTCGAGGGTTTTTACGCCATCCAAATACCATTTGGGTTGGTTGAACAGGCTAAAGGGTTTTAATTCAAAATCAACCCTATCGAGCATTGGGATTACCACTCCGGCGATTTTCTTTTTCGAAAGTTGCACATCTTTTATGCTAAGCAACGTGGGGTCGAATTCTACCCACATTCCCATCATTTTGTCGTATGATTGTATTTGCTTCTCCAACTCTTTGTCCAACACCTCTATTTCGTTTCGCGCTTTTTTAACTTCAACACGCAACGCCGTTTCTTTGCTTTGCAGCGTAGGAAGCGCGCGCTCACGTATCCCCAGTTGTTTTTCCAACTGTTGACGTGAAGTTTTATTATATTGAAATTTTATCGCCATATATCTTGTCAGTAAATTGATTTACTGTTGTTATCAAAATCATCTTACTTTTTCCAATATCGTTCTACTAACTCCATTCTCATATTAACCTCTTGCGGTCTGAAATGCTTAGAGAATAGTCCCCATGTCGTGTCAAGCATTTCAACGGTATCTAAGTTTACGTCAATAGCAAGAAGATATTCCGAATAATCTTTTGCAAAATCTAATGCACGTTGGTCGTAATCGGTAAGGTCGAAACCGTTTTCGAGTTTTGTTCGCGCATTGGCAGCATCGGCATACAAACGAACAGCTGCGTTCATCACTTGTGGGTGATCTTCGCGTGTTTTCTTGCCTTGAACCAGCTGTTTCAAGCGCGAAAGCGAACGGAACGGGTCAACAATTACTTTACCGATGGTGGTGTCATGACGCAAGAATAACTGCCCTTCGGTAATATAACCCGTATTATCGGGAACTGCATGCGTAATATCTCCGCCTGAAAGCGTTGTTACTGCAATAATAGTAATGGAACCTCCGTCGGGGAATTGAGCCGCTTTCTCGTAAATTTTCGCTAAATCGGAATATAACGAACCCGGCATCGAATCTTTCGAGGGAATTTGATCCATACGATTTGAAACAATCGCCAATGCATCAGAATAGGAAGTCATATCGGACAGAAGCACCAACACTTTTTCGTTTTTATCCACTGCAAAATATTCGGCAGCCGTTAACGCCATGTCGGGAACGAGCAAACGCTCCACAGCAGGGTCTTCGGTGGTATTCATAAAAATAATGATACGGTCGAGCGCACCGGCATTGCTGAACACATTTTTGTAATACAGATAGTCGTCATTGGTCATCCCCATCCCACCGAGAATAATCTTGTCGGCTTTCGCACGAAGCGCAACCGTTGCCATCACCTGATTGAAAGGTTGATCGGGGTCGGCAAAGAAAGGAATTTTTTGTCCGGTTACCAACGTGTTATTCAAGTCAATACCTGAAATACCCGTGGCAATAAGTTCAGACGGTTGTTTCCTGCGAACAGGATTTACAGATGGTCCGCCAATTTGACGCTCTTCCCCTTCGGGAATTGGTCCACCGTCAATCGGGTTGCCGTATGCGTTGAAAAAACGTCCTGCGAGTTGGTCGCTAACCTTCAACGATGGGGCTTTACCAAGGAAAATCACCTCAGCATTGGTAGGGATTCCTTCCGTTCCTTCAAAAATCTGCAATGTAACCTCATCGTCAATAATTTTCACTACTTGCGCCAAACGTCCTTCAACGGTTGCCAACTCGTCGTATCCCACATTAGTAGCTTTTACAGAACAAGTAGCCTTGGTAATTTGAGTAATTTGCGTATATATTTTCTGAAATGCTTTTGCCATATCTATTTTAGCTATTGGCTGTTAGCTGATAGCATCCAGCCGAGGTTAAGTTTTAATTTTCCTGATGTTTGGTTTTAATTAATTTATCCAATTCTGCTCGATGTGCATTGAATTTATCCGACTTAAACTCGGAGTAATTCATTTGACGACAAATATTTATCATCTCCTTGAAATAATCGGCAGCGTCCGTAAAGTTATCAAATTGAAAATCGGTTCGACAAATATCAATTACCATATCCAAAATATATTTTTGACGTTCTATGGGTGTTACTGCATCGATATCGTCGAAAGCATCTTGTTGCAAAATCACGAAATCAATTAGTTCTGATTTCCAAAAAGTTATATGGTATTCGGTTGGAACTCCATCATCTCCCAAAATGTTTATTTGCTCGGAAATCTCTTTACCGCGCAACAAACGGGTTTTCATATCATTAACTTTTGATGTCCAATCTTCTGAAATTTCTTTTGATATAAATTCTTCAAACTCAGGATATTCTAAATATTTAGAGTAAGATTCAATTGGGTTGATAGCCGGATAACGTTTTCTATCGGCTCTGTCTTGTTCGAGAGCATAGAAACAGCGTGCCACCTTTTTGGTATTCTCGGTTACAGGCTCTTTTAAGTTACCTCCCGCAGGCGAAACCGTTCCGATAAACGTAATTGAACCCTCGTGTCCGTTATTTAACTTAACGTGTCCTGCCCGTCCGTAGAAGTTTGAAATAATTGCCGATATATCCATTGGGAAAGCGTCAGGTCCGGGAAGTTCCTCCATGCGGTTACTCATTTCGCGTAACGCTTGTGCCCACCGCGATGTCGAGTCTGCCATCAACAACACTTTCAAGCCCATGGCACGATAGTACTCTCCAATTGTCATAGCCGTATAAACTGACGCTTCACGAGCGGCAACAGGCATATTGGAAGTGTTAGCGACAATAATGGTTCGCTCTATCAATTTTCTTCCGGTATGCGGGTCTTCTAGTTCCGGAAACTCTGTGAAAATTTCCACCACCTCGTTGGCGCGCTCCCCACAAGCAGCGATAACCACGATATCAGCCTCAGCTTGTTTTGAAATAGCGTGTTGCAGAACTGTTTTTCCTGTTCCGAAAGCGCCGGGGATAAATCCTGTTCCGCCCTCAACAATTGGGTTCAACGTGTCAATTGAACGTACACCTGTTTCGAGCAATCTGTATGGACGCGGCTTTTCCTTATAATGTGTCATCGGGACTTTCACTGGCCACTTTTGAACCATATTTATTTCGTGCTCTTTTCCGTTTTTATCAACGATTATTGCAATCGTTTGATAAACAGTATATTCTCCCTCCGAGATAACACTTTTAACGGTGTACTCTTCGGTCATTGTAAATGGCACCATTATTTTGTGCGGTTGATAGTTCTCGTCAACCTCGCCCAACCACGATGCTGCGGAAACCTTATCGCCAGCTTTGGCAATAGGCTTAAATTTCCACAATCTTTTTTCATCAAGTGATGGTGTGTATTGTCCGCGTTTTAGAAAAACACCCTCCATTTTGTCAAGGTCGTGTGAAAGCCCGTCGAGCTTTTTCTCTAAAAGTCCTGGTCCGAGCATTGCTTCAAGCATATGTCCTTGAAAATCAACCTCCATGCCCACTTTTAAACCACGAGTGCTTTCAAAAACCTGAATGTAAACGTTTTTACCCTCAACTTTGATTACTTCCGCCATCAGTTTAACGCCATCTAAGTTTATATAAGCTATTTCGTTTTGGGCAACGGGAGCATCAACTTCCACAATTACAAGGTTAGAGATAATTCCCTTTACTTTTCCTTTTGTCATAATATATTTCTTGTGCCTATTATTTTTTTATTTTTATTCTTCGGGGATGGTTACATCGCCTTTTAAACTGTCGATTAATTCGCGGAAAATACGTTCACCCTCTTCTGCATTGAGTTTTACCCAACGTTCCAAAATTTGAAGTTTGCACAAATATGCAAAAATATACTCGATGTTGAAATAATCGAATACGGTATTTTCTTCCAACCAATCCCAGCGAAACTTATCTATTTTTCGTTCACGTTCATACACTTCCTCTTCTTCGAAAAGACGAACAATGGCTTCATAGATTTCAAGTTCCTGACTTAAACCAAAATCGCGCATGTTAGCGTTCTCTCGAATGATTTTTGCAATGTGATTGCCGCCCACCACTACGCGTAAAACATCCAAGCCATATTTTTTTGCAAAAATTGCCGATAACAGGTTGCCAATATTCAAATTCAATTCGTACCAACGCGACATAAGCGAGTTTTTCACTTCCATGCCGTAATCCATATACAAAGAAGAAAGCAAGTCATCCCATTGCTTATTTTCTTCATGAGCTTCTTCATCGAGCCACGTTCTCATAAACTCTTCGTAATACGGGGGTATTTTATTGTTTTTCAGCGGTAAATCTTCTTTAATTCGTTTTAAGGTCTCTTCCAACTCATCTCGTGAAATATTCCCCATAGGGTTTTGTTCGATTTCTTTTTTCAAGAAAGAGAGAAGATTATCGTTATCGAATTTCAAGAAATATTTATCGAGTAACCGCATATCAGCAGCTTTCAGTTCATCTTCGAGCATGCCTTTGAAATTTTCCACAGTAAACGGAAGTTTCATGCTGTCGAAATCGAAATCGGGCAAGCCTGCTATAAAACAGTAATATTGGTTTTTAAAAAGCATATTCGGTAGATTTTTCAATCAGATATTCTTAAAAAAAAACAGACGTTTCTATTGAATATCAATCAAAAAGTAACTTTTGAATTTGGGGACGCAAAAACTCACGAAAATATTCGATGAATTCATCTTCTCCAAACTTCACTTTGTACGAACCATCTTCGGGCGATAAAACAAATCCTGTTTTTAATCCGTTAACCGATTCAATTTTTAATCCTTTATCTAACAGATATTTAGCATT
>JAAYWF010000253.1 GCA_012516825.1 Lentimicrobium sp.
CAATTCTGATTTTTTTCATTTTAAAAGTAAAATTATATTTTTGCCAAAAAGTTTGTGATTGCAATGCAAAATTATCATTAATCCATCTTTTGAGATAAAATCAAAAACATTCATTATTTATCAATACAAATTATTTTCAATGGAACATGTAAAAAAGTATATTGATGCGAACAAGGATCGCTTTTTATCCGAGTTGTTTGAGCTTATCAGGATACCCTCTATTAGCTCCATTCAGGATCATAAGGATGATATGCTTCGTACTGCCGAGCTTTGGAAGAAGTTTATTATTGAAGCAGGCGCCGATAGGGCAGAAGTGATGCCCAGCGAGGGTAATCCGGTTGTTTATGGCGAAAAAATTGTTGATCCCAATAAGCCTACTGTGTTGGTTTATGGCCATTATGATGTCATGCCGGTTGACCCTATTGAGGCGTGGGAATCTGATCCTTTCAAACCAGAAATTAGAGATGGTAAGATATTTGCTCGCGGCGCTGATGATGACAAAGGGCAGGCCTTTATGCATGCAAAAGCGTTTGAGCTGATGGTTAAAACAAACACGTTGCCTTGTAATGTGAAATTTATGATTGAGGGCGAAGAGGAGATCGGTTCGCCAAGCCTTGGAAATTTCTGTAAAAAGCACAAGGAATTATTAAAGGCTGATATTATCCTTGTCTCTGATACAACGATGATTTCTACGGATATTCCATCAATAACTACCGGGTTACGAGGTCTTGCATATATGGAGGTTGAAGTAACTGGTCCTAATCGCGATTTACATTCTGGCCTTTATGGAGGTGCGGTTGCCAATCCTATCAATGTTTTATCAAGAATGATAGCCCAACTGCAGGATGAAAATTTTAGAATTACTATACCGGGATTTTATGATGACGTGATTGAGGTTATGCCAGCCGAACGTGCCGAGATGGCTAAAGCGCCATTTGACCTGGATGAGTATAAAAAATCACTTGATATTGAAGAAGAAGAGGGAGAAGCCGGCTTTTCGACAATGGAACGGACAGGTATCCGCCCATCGTTGGATGTGAACGGAATATGGGGAGGCTATATCGGCGAAGGCGCCAAGACAGTAATACCATCAAAAGCATATGCAAAAATATCTATGCGCCTTGTGCCCAATCAGGATAATAAGAAAATAGCTCAGCTTTTTGCTAACTATTTTGAAAGTCTGGCGCCAAAATCCGTTAAAGTAAAAGTTACCGAGCTGCACGGCGGCTATCCTTATGTTTCTCCTACTGACATGCACGCTTATCAGGCAGCAGAAAAGGCTTATACAGCCACTTTCGGAAAAAAGCCTATACCGGTACGCAGTGGAGGAAGCATCCCAATCATTTCTACATTTGAAAAGATACTTGGATTAAAATCCATACTAATGGGTTTCGGACTGGAATCGGATGCTATTCACTCGCCAAATGAGAATTACCCACTATTCAACTTTTATAAAGGAATAGAAACCATTCCATATTTTTATAAATATTTTACCGAAATTATGCTGGCATAAATAATAGCCACATTTGTCTTAACCTGAATTAATCAATAGTTTAATCCAAAAAGGTCGGTTGTTGAATAATTAGGGTTTAATTTTATCGTTACTTTTGTGTAAATTTTAATTAACTCCAATAATGGAAGACGAAAGTGGACCATATAAATATTCTCTCGACGAACTCATTGATTTGTTGAAAAGGATTATGGCCGATGTTGACAAAAGTCAATACGAAAACCTCGATCCAATAATAAAGCAAAGCATTGACTTTATTATCGGCAACGATGGTGATTCCAGTGAGCGACCTTTTCCTGAATTCCTTAAAGGCATGGGAATATTTTCTTTTAATAAATGGATAACTGATGTTATATCAGCTGTTAAAGATAGTTTGAATATTGATTTTGATATCCATACTGATGATTTATTACATAAGGATGAAGAGTTTAAATATCAACCATCGGACAAGAATAAAAAAATAGATGTTGATGAACGGATAAGGCTGATTGATGAAATGTTAAAAAGACCTGAATTAACTGAACAGGCAATTGATAATCTTTTGGATGAGAGAAATCAATTATTGAATTTGAAAAAAGTTAAATCGGAGAAATAGTAAGGTTTAGCGATTATAAATCATTTCGGCGCTATCTTTAACATGTAGATACTTAACAATCCGTAAATAATATTAGGTATCCATACTGCAAGCATTGGCGAGATTCCTCCTACAGCAGCAAACACCTGGCTTACCTGCATAAAAAGTATATATGAAAAAGTTAGCCCAATGCCTATCCCTAAGTGCATTCCAATACCACCACGCACCTTCCTGCTCGATAAAGAAACTCCAATTAACGTGAGAATAAGTGTAGAAAAAGGAAATGCATACCGGCGATATTGCTCTACGTTGTACTCGTTTATCTTTGGTGAACCACGCAAACGCTCCTTTTCAATGAAAGTTTTTAACTCAAAATAGTCCATCGTTTTTATATCATCGCTGATGATAGTAAACTCTGATGGATGTAAATTCAAGGTTGTATCTATTTCAAGACCTTTGATAAAAACCTCTTTGTTGTTGTCAATTGTACGGGTATAGTAGTTTTTTATCCTCCATTTGCCTGTTTCCGGAACCCAGCTAAAATAGTCGGAATTGAGTTTATAAACGAGATTGCCTTTATTATCGAACTGCTCAAGCGAAAATTTTTGACCAGTTTTGGTAGAAGTATTAAAGCTCTCAACATAGATAAATACCCCTGGATTGATCTGCATGTGGATATTCATATCTTCGTTGCGGATTGGGTTTTTGATATATTTTTTTTCAAACTCCCAAAGGGTTTTGTTCGTATTAGGGATAACAAAGTTGGCCAAAAACAGTGATAATAACCCTATTATAGTAGCAGAAAAGATATAGGGCCATAAGAATCTCTTAAAGCTGATACCACTACTTAAAATAGCGACAATCTCGGTGTTGGAGGCCATTTTGGATGTAAAGAAAATTACAGAAATAAAGGTGAACAGATAGCTGAACATGTTCACAAAAAAGGGGATAAAGTTGAGGTAATAGTCAAATATTATTATCCTTAATGGCGCCTCTTTTTCAAGAAAGTCATCAATTTTTTCGGAAAGATCAAAAATGATGATTACCACCGAGAGTAGTGCAATGGAGTAAAGAAAAGTTCCAAGGAATTTCCGGATGATATATCTATCAATGATTTTCATAAGCTATCAGAGCTAAATAACTCATTGTGAAGTTGAAAATTATAGCCTGTTGTTTAATTTGGGTATCATAGCATCTTTCCATACTGAAAATGTCCCTTCAATAATTTTGGCTCGGGCTGTTTTTACAAGCCATATATAGAAAGTAACGTTGTGAAGGCTTGCAATCATAGGCGCTAAGTATTCCTGCGAAACAAACAGATGACGCAGAAAAGCTCTTGTATATGCATGATCTACGAATGAGGTTCCGTTGGGATCAATTGGAGAGAAATCGTTTTTCCATTTTTCATTTTTTATATTTATAATTCCCTCGCTGGTAAAAAGCATGGCATTACGTCCATTGCGGGTAGGCATTACGCAGTCGAACATATCTATACCTAATGCAATACTTTCGAGAATATTTACCGGATTACCCACACCCATAAGGTAGCGAGGGCGGTCGTGCGGAAGTATATTGCAAACCACCTCCGTCATTTCGTACATCAGGTCGGCCGGTTCGCCAACGGAAAGCCCGCCAATTGCATTTCCCGCAGCATTTTTTGTTGCAATGTACTCTGCTGATTGCTTGCGTAAATCGGCGTACGTACTACCCTGGACAATAGGAAAGAGCGCTTGTTGATAACCATATTTTGGCTCTGTATTGTTTAAGTGGTGGAGGCAGCGGTCAAGCCAGCGGTGTGTCAATAACAAAGATTTTGCAGCATATTCATACTGGCAGGGCCATGGGGTGCATTCATCAAAAGCCATCATTATGTCGGCTCCTATAATTCGTTGAGCATCAATGACCGATTCGGGTGAAAATAGATGTTTTGATCCGTCAATATGTGAGCGGAAATGGACGCCATCATCTTTTATTTTTCGTTGAGCGGATAATGAAAAAACTTGATAGCCGCCGCTATCGGTCAAGATGGGTCTTTTCCAACCGATAAACTCATGCAAGCCGCCTGCCTGTTCAAGAATACCCAATCCTGGTCGGAGGTAAAGATGATAAGTATTACCCAAAATGATTTCAGCTTTGCAATCTTCATATAAATCGCGGTAATGAATAGCTTTTACAGTGCCGCCAGTGCCTACCGGCATGAAAACAGGCGTCTGGATAGTTCCATGATCGGTAGTAATAGTTCCTGCGCGTGCCGAAGTTTTTGGGTCAATCGTATCAAGTGAGAATAACATCAGGCTAAGCTATTTTTTTTCGTGCTGGCAAAAATATGGATTTTGAACGGATGGTAACTAATAGGTGTTGCTTTGAAAAGTAGAATCATGGATTTGAAAAACTGAAAAGGTAAAACCGGCTTAGTGAAAACAGTTTTTAAAATAAAAAACCCTACAAAATCATCTTTGCAGGGTTTTATCTGGTACCCGAGGCCGGAATCGAACCGGCACGAGAAAATCTCATTGGTTTTTGAGACCAACGCGTCTACCAATTCCGCCACTCGGGCGATTTATTTAAACGAACGATAAAATTATGAAATCAGTATTT
The DNA here is from genome assembly GCA_012516825.1 of Lentimicrobium sp. GTDB lineage: Bacteria > Bacteroidota > Bacteroidia > Bacteroidales > 4484-276 > RZYY01. The sequence continues at coordinate 4,683 of JAAYWF010000253.1, forward strand.
CAGAAGCTATTAATTCAGAAATAATGAGATTGCAAAGGTATTATTTTCTGAGATAGAAAAATGAATTCACAGATAAATTTTTTGGAAGAGATAAATCTTATACTTTTGCAATCCAGATTAACCAAAAAATCCTCAGTCTCATGGCAAAAAATGTTAATATTTTCTCAGGCGATAGCTCTAAATATCTTGCCGACAAAATTGCAGAGGCCTATGGGCAACCATTAGGAAAGGTTACAATCCAACATTTTCAAGATGGCGAGTACCAACCATGTTTTGAAGAGACGATAAGAGGCAATGATGTTTTTATAATTCAATCTACAAATGCTCCGGCCGATAATCTTTTACAACTTCTTTTGCTTATTGATGCTGCAAAACGTGCATCGGCGCAAAGGGTAGTAGCCATGATTCCCTATTTTGGTTTTGCACGTCAAGATCGTAAAGATAAACCTCGTGTAAGTATTGGCGCAAAACTGATGACCAATTTGTTAGTAGCTGCCGGTGTTGACCGTATAATCACAATGGATCTGCACTCCGATCAGATTCAAGGTTTTGTAGATATACCGGTTGACCACATGTATGCTTCCTCGATTTTTGTTCCACATCTAAAAAAAATGGATCTTCCTAATTTGACTATGGCCTCGCCCGATACCGGCGGCACCAAACGCGCTGCAGCTTATGCTAAATTTCTTAATACTGATCTGGTAATCTGTTTTAAACATCGTGAGGTTGCTAATAAAGTTTCTTCGCTTAGAATTATCGGCGATGTTAAAGATAAGGATATTGTGTTGGTTGATGACATCATTGACACTGCCGGAACTATTACAAAAGCTGCAAATATGATGATGGATATGGGAGCCTCAAGTGTTAGGGCTGTATGTACGCATCCCGTATTTTCAGGAGATGCCGAAGAGAAAATAGAAAAGTCGGCTTTAACCGAAGTTTTGGTGTCTGATACACTGGAAAGGCAACAAAAAGGAAAAATAACTGTTCTTTCTACTGCAGAAATTTTTGCCGATGTAATCAAACGGGTACACAAAAATAAATCTATCAGTACTCACTTTGATTTTCTGGCAATGATATAATCACTTTTATTTACTTTTAATAATTATTTTTTATGAAATCAGTATCATTGAGCGGTTCTCGAAGAGAGAACGTAGGGAAAAAAGATGCTAAAAAGCTACGCAGGGATGGCAATGTCCCTTGTGTGTTGTATGGCGGCGAGGAACAAATACATTTTGCAGTTCCTGCTAAAAGCTTTAAGAAGATAATTTTTACCCCTAACAGTTACATCATTGAACTTGAGATTGATGGAAAAAAAATTCTTTCAATCTTGAAAGATGTTCAATATCATCCGGTTTCTGATGAAATTTTGCATGTGGATTTCCTGCAGATTTTTGAGGACAAACCAGTAGTGATTTCTGTGCCTGTAAACTATAGCGGTATTGCTAAAGGGGTATTAAAAGGTGGTAGGTTGGTGCGCAAGTACAGAAAACTTAAGATTAAGGCTTTTCTAAAACATTTGCCAGATGAAATAGTGGTAGATATCACCAATCTTAACGTTAATGATTCTAGGAAGGTCATGGATTTGAAATTGGATAATGTTGAGTTCCTCGATTCTCCTTCATCCATTGTGGTGGCTGTTAAGAGTGTAAGAACAGTTGTTGAAGAAGAGGAAGAAGTTGCTGAAGAAGGCGCAGAAGCTAAAGCTACTGATGCACCTGAAGCAGCTAATTGATCTGGTGAAACATAATCTTTTAGTTAGTTAAAGGCACGCAGCAGAATATACGGCTTCGTGCCTTTTGTAATAAGAAAGAGATGAAATACTTAATAGCCGGGTTAGGAAACATAGGCGAAGACTATTTAAATACCCGACATAATATTGGCTTTATCATTCTTGATGCATTGGCGCAGGAATATAAGACTATTTTTTCGGTTCAGCGCCATGCCTATCTGGCGGAAATAAAAATAAAAGGAAGGCATGTTTATCTTATTAAACCTACTACATACATGAATTTGAGTGGAAAAGCCATCAAGTATTGGATAGAGAAAGAGAATATACCAATCGAAAACCTACTTGTTGTGCTTGATGATGTTGACCTTGATACCGGAATATTACGGCTCAGGCAAAAGGGAAGCGGTGGTACGCACAATGGTTTGAATCATATTATCGAAACATTGGAACATACTGAGTTTAGCAGGTTAAGAGTGGGTATTGGAAAAGATTTTGCCAAAGGCTTTCAGGTAGAGTATGTATTGGGTAAATGGACTAAAAGCGAAGAAGAGATTATGTTACGACAGATTCCAGTAGCAGTAGATATGATTAAATCATTTGTATTGGCTGGCCCTCGTATCACGATGAATCAATATAATAATAAATGAGGGTAATCCTGATTTTGCGGGATTAGTAATACAAGGATCCTTTTAATTTGTCTTTATCTGGTTACACTTATTAACCGGCTTTTTTCCACAGGAATTCAACATGTTTTTTTAGAGGTGTTATACAATCAAAAGCCATTATTGACATAATTCTGGATGTCTTATAGTCATAAGCCAAAAAAGTAAAATCGAAGTCTTTCCAGGATCAAAAGATTGTATAATCTGAAAAGGTCTTAAAAAACCTTCTTTTTAATGTGGCAGTACGGACTACCTCCTCTTTTGAAGTAGTAGTCTTGATGGTATTCTTCGGCAGGATAAAATTGAGTGGCTTTTTCCAATTTTGTAGCTACCTTGTAGTTTTTCTCTTCAAGATGTTTTATCAATTTCTCTGCTATCGCTTTTTGTTGATTATCAGTATAAAAAATTACTGATCGGTACTGTTCGCCAATATCAGGCCCTTGCCCGCCTATTTGTGTAAAATTGTGGGTTTCGAAGTAGAGTTTGAGCAAAGTTTCATAATCGGTTAAAGCAGTGTCGAAAATCACCTCTACTGCTTCGGCATGACCGGTGGTTCCAGTGCAAACCTCTTCGTATGTTGGATTTTTTACATGACCACCTGTATAACCTGCTAAAGTCTTGATAACTCCTTTTTCTTTATTGAAATGATATTGCACACCCCAAAAACAACCTGAGGCAAAAATTGCTTTTGATGTTTTTGCTTCGGAAATGAAATCAAGAGAAATAGAATTTACGCAGTGACGAGAGTTTTTAGGCGTAAAGCCTTCTCCGACAAATACATGCCCTAAATGACCATTGCATTTTGCACATACAATTTCAGTACGCTGGCCATCGGCATCCGCAACTTTTTTTATAGCGCCAGGTATTTCATCGTCAAAACTTGGCCATCCGCACCCGGAATCAAACTTATCTTCGGAACTGTAAAGAGCGTTTCCACATTGCTTACATTTATAAATACCTTTTTCATGATGATTATTATATTTTCCGCTAAAGGGCCTTTCGGTGCCTTTGTTCACTATAACGTATTGCTCGTCAGGTGTTAATGATTTGTAATTCATAATTTTTTGTGCATTTAAAATTAAAGCCGTAAGAATTATTATCATTAAAAATAAAATTCTCATTTTCAA
>JAAYWF010000032.1 GCA_012516825.1 Lentimicrobium sp.
CCCAAATGTTATCCTTTTAACAAAGGAACAATCGTCAAAACTTTAACTTTCTCTAATTTTAAGTAACATTCAATATGAATTTCTTCAGAAAACTCTTTATAAAAAAAATGAAAAAAGAAAAAAATTGAAGAAAATGTTTTTAATCTAAAAAATCATACTACTTTTGCACCCCAAAATAAGATAGAACGATGAGCAAAAGAACTTACCAGCCTTCGAGGCGTAAAAGAGTCAACAAACACGGTTTCAGAGCCAGAATGGCAACTAAAAACGGCCGTAAAGTACTTGCGGCACGTAGAGCAAAGGGCAGAAAAAAACTTTCCGTTTCTGACGAAATGCTTAATAAATAATAATTAAGCAAACACCACATACTATAATATCAGAAAAGTAGCTAATACACAATCCTTTCCCAAACATGACAAAAGCCCCGCTTAGTAATTAGCTTGGCGGGATTTTATTTTTTAAAGAATTGAGTCTGCTCCGCAAATAGAGTTTTTAAAATATCCGATTAAAATATTTGAACGAATTATAGAATTTCAATGATTTATAAATTTTATAATTGTCTATGGGCGCTAAATAACGTCGAAGTGTCAGTGGCTATATTTACTTTTCGCAATGGAATTGATCTTAACTTTAAAGGTCGGCCAAACTCTTAATACCCACTTCGGCGAGTTTACCCATTATTCAAAACTATTCCCGACTTAATTCAATGCTTAGTCTTTAAAACATCCCTAGGCTTGCATTATCAAAGATAGAAACAGCCAAAATTGATTTTTCACATCTTTAGCAAAATCATTGATTTCATTACTTTTGCATTCGAATAATTAATTTTTATGATAAAAGATAGGATAAGGCGATCAATTGAAGCCAAACAGGAGCTATTGAACAACCATCAACTTCTTGAAACGGTACATTCGGTTATTAACGTTATAATAGAAGCCTATAGACAGGGTGGAAAAGTTCTCTTTTGCGGCAATGGCGGTAGCGCTGCCGATGCTCAACATCTTGCCGCGGAGCTTTCGGGGCGTTTTTATTTCGACAGGCCACCACTTGATGCCGAAGCGCTCCATGTCAACACATCCTACCTCACTGCTGTAGCAAACGATTACTCCTACGATGAAGTTTTTGCACGTCTTGTAAAAGCCAAAGGTAAACAAGGCGATGTACTGATTGCACTTTCAACTTCCGGAAACTCACCTAACGTAATAAAAAGTCTCATCGCCGCTAACGAGCGCGACATAATCACTATTGGCCTGACTGGTGAATCCGGCGGCAAAATGAAATCATACTGTCGCCATCTCATCAATGTACCTTCTGCCGATACACCACGGATTCAAGAAATGCATATGCTTCTGGGGCATATTATCTGCGAACTGGTTGAAGCTAAACTTTTTTCAAAATGATCAGCGAAGCTGTAATATTAGCCGGAGGCTTCGGAACACGCCTGAGCAGCGTTTTACAGGGCATACCAAAACCTATGGCTCCCGTTAATGGCCGACCATTCCTCGATTACCAGATGGCCTATCTGGCCTTCCACGGTATAAAAAGGGTAATACTCGCCGTTGGATATCTTCACGATCAAATTATTTCCCATTACGGAAATCGTTTTGGAAATATAGATATTGTTTATTCAATTGAACACGAGCCGCTTGGCACCGGTGGTGCAATAAAAAAAGCGCTTTTAGAATCAAAAGAAAACCCGGTGTTGGTACTAAATGGTGATACCTTTTTTGAGCTTGACCTAAGAGAATTTCATGATTTTTACCGTCGGCGCAATACTACTCTAACAATTGCAATGCGGGAAGTAAACGACACAAGTTGCTATGGAAGTATTGAAGTGGATTGGAATGGGAGGATTACAGGGTTTTATGAGAAATCGGAAAGCGGTAAAAAAGGCAAAATAAACGGCGGTATCTATCTTATAGATAAAAACTTTTTATTCGGTTTTAATTTGCCGGACAAGTTCTCAATAGAGAAGGATTTTTTTGAAAAAATATACAGAGATCATAATATCTACGCGATGCTATGCAAAAACTATTTTATTGACATCGGCGTACCGGAAGAATATTCAAAAACCAAAGATGACTTTAGACACTTCAGATATTTTTAAAGATTGGACACTTTTCCTCGACCGCGATGGCGTTATCAATAAGCGAATTGTAGATGATTACGTAAAATCATGGGCTGATTTTGTTTTTTGCGAAGGAGCAATAGAAGCGTTAAAATTTTTCAATACTCATTTTAAAAGAATCATTATTGTTACCAATCAGCAGGGCGTTGGCAAGGGGCTGATGACGGAAGAAGAATTGCAACAGATACATGAAAAAATGACTACGGCCATTGATCAGTCAGGTGGTCGAATTGACAGGATTTACAGTTGCACCCGTTTGAAATCAGAAAACCCATTTTGCCGAAAACCAAACCCCGGTATGGCATTGGCTGCACGTAGAGATTTTCCGGATATTAATTTCAAATTTTCAATTATGGTAGGAGACTCAATAAGTGACCTCAAATTTGGGAAAAAGATGGGAATGAAAACAGCTCTTATAGCTCCTGATTTTAAAATTGCACGTCAGTTTCCAAAACTAACCAACTTGTGGTTTACCAGTCTTATCCACTTTGCCGATTTCATTAGAGAGACAAAAAAATATTAACAGGCTTTATCCAATTCATTTATTCATTAATTATTTTATGAACCATCAGTTGATACTTATTATACTCCTTGCCTACACTTTAATGCTTTTTCTCGTTGGCTGGATCACCTCAAAAAATGCGGATAACGAATCATTTTTTCTTAATAATCGTAAGTCGAATTGGATGGTCGTTGCCTATGGAATGATTGGCGCTTCACTTTCGGGAGTAACATTTATCTCCATCCCTGGCTGGGTGTCGGACACACAGTTTTCGTATATGGTATTGGTATTTGGCTATTTACTCGGATATTTAGTCATTGCCAAAGTTTTATTACCGTTATATTATAATCTTGGCTTAACCTCCATCTATTCATACCTCGATCAAAGGTTTGGGAGATGGTCATATAAAACCGGCGCTTTTTATTTTCTGGTATCACGATTAATTGGCGCCTCTTTTAGAATCTTCCTGGTAATAAATATTTTACAGATTTTTGTATTTGACAAATTAGGCATTCCGTTTTGGACATCAGCAGTTGCGTTTGTTCTATTAATCAATCTTTACACTTTTAGAGGCGGGATAAAAACAATAGTGTGGACTGATGCCTTGCAAACTACATTTATGCTTGCTTCCGTGATAATCACCGCCATTTTTATTAAAGACGAACTAATGATGACCACCCGAACTATGTTTCAGTCAATTGCAAAAAGTGAATATTCGCAAATGATCTTCACCAACTGGCAAGATCAGCGTTTTTATCTTAAGCAGTTTTTCTCAGGCGCTTTTATTGCTATTGTTATGACAGATTTAGATCAGGATATGATGCAAAAAAACTTGAGTTGCCGCTCACTTAAGGATGCCCAGAAAAACATTATCAGCCTAAGCTGGGCATTAATTCCTGTAAATCTGCTTTTTCTAAGCTTAGGAACGTTATTGATGATTTTTGCCAATACTAAAGGAATAGTAATACCCGGTACATCTGATACAAGATTTCCTGAAATTGCTTTTAACTATCTACCTTCAATGGCAGGCATTGTCTTTGTAATCGGATTGATATCCGCCGCATATTCCAGCGCCGATAGTGCAATGACAGCCCTGACCACTTCATTTACAGTTGATTTCCTTGGAATAAAACGAAATCCTAAATACAGTGTCGAAAAACAAAAAAAGATAAGGCAAATTTCTCATTTTGGAATGGCTCTGGCTTTTATAATCGTCATTATCATGTTCAAAGCGATTAACAATTCAGCAGTTATAAACGAGCTTTTTACTATTGCAAGCTATACTTACGGGCCATTACTTGGGCTTTATGCCTTCGGACTCTTTACCAAAAGACAAACCCGCGATCGGTTCACCCCATTCATTGCCATACTTGCGCCATTAATCTGCTATGTACTAAGTAAAAACTCAGAAGAATGGCTGTGGGGATACAAATTCAGCTTCGAGCTACTGATCCTAAATGGATTATTAATGTTTCTCGGATTAATGATCTTTTCTGAACGAAAGCATGTCAATAAATGATCGAGCAGATTAAAGCAATATTGATCTGAAGAAAGCCTCTCCGAGCCGAACTGCTGATTTCATAAAACAATTACCGGTACAATGGCTCCAAATGCTTGATGTGGTTTAAAACTTTAAAAATACCCCACCTAAAATATTAATCCCTGCTTGCGGAAAATAACCATCCTGATGATATTCACCGCCATCTTCGAAATATCGGTAAATCCAGGCATGTGTAATGTATTTTCTATCAAAGATATTGTTAACTGTAAAGCTGAGGTCAATTCCTTTTATAAAACCAGTAGAGATCGAATAACGAAACATCAGATCATTTACAAAATAGGGATCAAGTTTACGATCGTCATTCGATGTATTATCAATATACTGTTTTCCTACATATTTAGATATCAAAGCGACATCAAAGCCTTCCAAAATTCTATAGGACAAAATGCTGCTTCCTGTAACCGAAGGTGAAAATGATATATCGGTAGTTCCCAGGTCAGTCTCTATCTGTAAAAAAGGCGGGCTCCAATTATCAACATATTCAGTAAAGTTCAGGATTTTATTTTTACTAAGAGTAAGGTTAGCCTGCCAGTTCAAATTTGAAGTAGGCTTCCATCCAAAAGCCAACTCAACACCTGCACGATAACTATTAGGCACGTTGGTAAACACAGGATCGCCTACCCTATTGATTTTTCCCGTCATCACCAACTGATCTTTGTAATCCATGAAAAATAAATTAGTGTGAAAACGAAAATCATTTGATGTATAGGTATGACCTGCTTCAATATTTAAAAGCAGCTCTTCCTTAGGTTGGTTATCTAGATCGGCATCTTTTAAATCGGTCCTTGTCGGCTCACGATTGGCAATGGCAGCAGAAAAATAAACCTGATTTCGCTTATTTACCGGAACAACAAACCCTGCCTTAGGATTGACAAACAGATAATCATGTTTTTGCGATATATCTAAAAGATTATCATGAA
>JAAYWF010000254.1 GCA_012516825.1 Lentimicrobium sp.
ACGACCAGCTCCTGCTGAATTCCCCCAGGGTCGGAAGACAGCAAGGGTAGGCGGTTGTAGCGGTGCGATACAGGTAGCTTACCCTTTTTTATCTCCGGTGATCAGTATGAAAAAATCAAAGATTTTACAATCCCAAATTAGGGATGCGAAATGATATGGGTAATATTCACAAGTTGATCATAACGGGTGCCCTTTGGGCGATAATATACATAAAAGGTATATTCATTGTTGGTTTCATAAAAGCTACCTTCGATAAGAGTAACATCTCCAACTTGTGAATTATTTGGTAGAAAGATATACTGGTAATTATAAAAGCCTTGTTTTAACAAAATTGAAGATTCAAAACCTCTACGTTCAAAATTGTAGGTAAGCTCATTCTCTTTGAGAAACTGCCATTGAGTAAGTCCGCCCATTAGGTATATTTTTCCTTCTACCAAAGGATTGGGATATGGCAGGAAAAAATTAACCGTTACATATTCAGCCTGTAAATCACTATTCGGGAAATCTTCCGTTTTGATTAAGAACCTTCCGTTAATGCTTTCCTGGATACGGGAATAAAGATATTTTTTTCTGACTTCATCGTTATGTAAAAAAACCTGATAACCCCCAATATGATCATATTCAATAGCATTAATGCGCATCGAGTTATATTTCAAGCTTTTAATATCAAAATATCGAAAATCGTTTCCAGCATCGAACACATATCCTCCCACTTCTTTGAACCATAATTGCCCATCACGCATCTCCCATGGTTTTAAATTAGTAATCGCATTGTCCCATCGTCCGTTTTGTCTGATCGTCATTTTAATTTCATTTTGTGGATCATCAATCCTAAGTCCTAAAAGGTTGATACTAAATCGTAACTCATGCCGATAATTGCGCTCGGAAACATTGTAAGGTTGTTTTACGGTGGCATCAACTCTGATTGCATGGTCAACAACAAAAAAACGACGGGTTAAAGAAGGGGCATCAGGCCGACCGGCAGGATATACTTTGAGCAGATAGTTACCCGATAACTTCATCCTAATAACGTCATTAGGAAGAGTAAGGCTATAATGAACATAGTCCTGCATTGTGTTGATTGAATACTCAAAATCATTTACGTAATCGTCAGTAAAAGTTTCAAGATATTCGTTAGGCATCAGGTCGGAATTGTTCCAATCAGCATCGCAGTGTATTACAGTGTACTCATACCTTACATAATCCTCAGAAAGATCATCAAACGACAGTACTAACTTATCGTCTGAATTAAGCTCAATTATAGGTTCCGACATTTCAAATCCCATTTTGTAAAGCAATACCGTTCGGATATTAGGCTGATAAACAAAATCTTCATTTCGTAAATATCTCTTTTCATAATAACCTGATTGGGCTTGGAGGAGCGAAAAATGAAAAACTATTATTATAAATATGATGATTTTTTTCACTTAACTTGATGTTTAGTTTGTAAAATAAAAGAATTCAAAAATAGAACAAAATTCTTAGGTTTTTAGTCAGAAAATAACTACGAACGATTTAATTTTTTAAATATTTACGAATTCACAATAAAATTTAGTTGGGATTTAATTAAAAATCATTGTTGTCCGATAAAAAATTAAGGCTCTTAAACCCTGTTATTAAGGCTATATTGATCAAGTTAGTGCAATAATATTATTTATTAAACAATTCAGTTCTTAAATAGAATTTTTATGTTTGTAACCTTTTTTAAAGTTAGTTGAACAACTTACAACAATTTCAAAAAATATTATGTCGGAAACTATTACCATTAAGCAAGGTCTTGATATTAAATTACTTGGCGGCGCTCATCAGGAGATTAGTCATGTAGATTCTGGCTTTTATGCGATCAAGCCTGGCGATTTTATCGGTGTCTTTCTCAAGTTGCTTGTGCAGGAAGGCGATAAGGTGAAAGCCGGGACACAGTTATTTTATGATAAAACATGGGATTTTCTCAGGTTAACCTCTCCGGTAAGCGGTATTGTCAAAGAAATTAGGCGTGGCGCTAAGCGTGTTTTATTTGAAATTATTATTGAGCCGGGCACAGTTCAGGAATATGAAGATTTCGGTAAAAGCGATCCTAACACTTTAACCAAGGAACAGATCATTGAAAAATTAGTGCAAAGCGGTGTATGGCCAATGCTTCGTCAACGTCCTTATAACGTTGTTGCTAATCCTAACGATCAGCCGAAAGCGATATTCATTTCAGCTTTCGATACCAGTCCATTAGCTCCTGACTATAATTTTATTGTTAATGGGGAGGCAGAGGCGTTTCAAACAGGAATTGATGCATTGGCAAAACTAACAAGCGGCAAAATTCATCTTAATTTGAAACGTAGCGAATCAATATCTGAATTTTTTACTAAAACCTCAAAAGTTCAGTTTAATTATTTTGAAGGGCCTCATCCAGCAGGCAATGTAGGAGTACAAATAAATAAAATTGATCCTATAAACAAAGGGGAGGTTGTTTGGCACCTTCGTCCACAAGAAGTGCTTACGATCGGGCGGCTATTCCTGAAAGGATATTTTGATGCTGAAAAGATTATTGCCGTAACAGGGTCGGAGGTTATTAAGCCGGCTTATGTAAAAACAAAAATCGGTGCATGTATTCAGGATATTTTAAAAAATAATCTGAAAGAGGGTAATCTTAGATTTATTTCCGGGAATCCATTGACCGGGACTAAAATTGATCAACAGGGGTTTATTAGTTTTTATGATTCACAAATTACCGTTCTTCCCGAAGGTGATTATTATGAGTTTATCGGTTGGGCTTTACCAGGTTTTTCCAAATTCAGCCATTCCAGAACCTTTTTTAGTTGGTTGCACCCTAAAAACAAAAAATACAGGCTCGACACCAATCTTCATGGTGGGCATAGGGCGCTGGTAATGACAGGCGAGATGGAAAAAGTGTTTCCTTTCGATATTTACCCATTGCAATTGCTTAAAGCTATCATTGTTGAGGATGTTGAAGCCATGGAAAACCTTGGTATTTACGAGGTGGTTGAAGAGGATTTTGCCTTGGCCGAATACCTTGACACTTCGAAAACGGAGATTCAGGCTCTTGTACGAAAGGGTTTGGATCTGATGAGAAAAGAAATGAGTTAACAATTTTAAAATCAGGATATCAGAATGAATGCTATCAGAAAATATCTGGATAAGATTAAGCCGAATTTTCAGAAAGGGGGTAAATTAGAGTATCTCCATTCTACATTCGATGCATTTGAGACTTTTCTTTTTGTACCTAATAAAACAACATTTAGTGGAAGCCATATTCGTGATTATATGGATATGAAGCGCACCATGAGCATGGTTGTTCTGGCTCTGATACCTATACTGCTTTTTGGAATGTGGAACGTTGGTTATCAGCACTTTATTGCTAATAGCGTTGAGTCTGGTTTTTGGGCAAATATGCTCTTTGGCGCCCGTAAGGTTTTACCAATTTTAATAGTTTCCTATGTAGTAGGTTTGGGGATTGAATTTGCCTTTGCTCAAATTAGGGGCCATGAGGTAAATGAAGGATTTCTTGTAACAGGTTTTTTGATTCCTCTTATTGTTCCACCCGATATTCCTTTGTGGATGGTTGCACTTGCAACGGCTTTTGCAGTAATATTTGGTAAAGAGGTGTTTGGCGGTACTGGTATGAACATTCTTAATCCCGCATTAACTGCACGTGCATTTTTATTTTTTGCCTATCCGCAGGATATGTCAGGAGAAAAAGTTTGGGTTGCTGATGCTCTTTCGGGTGCTACACCACTTGGGAAATTGATGGTCAACGAGCCTCTTGCTTCTTTACCCAGTCCATCCGATATGTTTTTTGGTTTTATCCCTGGATCGGTTGGAGAAACATCCACTTTACTCATTCTTCTTGGCGGCCTATTTTTGATTTACACCGGTATAGCAAGCTGGAAGATTATAATATCTGTTTTTGCCGGTGGTTATGCGCTTGCATTACTGTTCAATTTTCTTGGGCCAATAATAGCGCCAGAAAATGTTTATATGGCTATGCCGGCATACTATCACCTTATTATTGGCGGATTTGCTTTTGGCGCTGTTTATATGGCTACTGATCCTGTAACAGCAGCTCAAACCAATCGTGGAAAGTGGATTTATGGCCTGTTAATCGGTATTTTGGCCGTTCTTATCAGAGTATTAAACCCCGCCTATCCGGAAGGAATGATGCTGGCTATTTTACTGATGAATGTTTTTGCTCCACTTATTGATTATTATGTGGTTAAAGCAAACATTAACAAAAGGCTTAAGAGATTTCAAAAAACGCAGTTAGCAACAACATAAAATTTAAATCAAGATGTTTAGCAACCGATACATTTATATTTATGCTTCCGTGATGGTTATTATTGTTGCGGCAGCTTTATCTACAGCATCCGAGCTTCTGAAGCCTTATCAAAATAAAAATATCGAAAATGAAAAATTTCAGGGAATTTTAAGCGCTGCAGAAGTAGATGTTCCACGATCACAAGCAAATGAAGCTTTTGAGGAATATATAGTTGAAGAGTTGGCTATTAATTCCGAAGGTGATGTAGTTTGCCGATACGTTGACGGCAAGTTGATCGAAGGTGATGTGCGCCCTTTTAACATTGTTTTAAAAGATGAACTTAAGCTAAAAAAGGATTTCAAATATGGTAAGGCGAAACGTAACCCTAAATGGCCTCTTTATATCATGGACATTGGTGGCGAGCTTAAATATGTAGTTCCGTTACAAGGTGTGGGTTTGTGGGGAGCGATTTGGGGGAACATAGCTTTCGATAGTGATTTCAACACCGTGGCCGGCACTTCATTTGACCATAAATCCGAAACACCTGGTCTTGGCGCTGAAATTAACACAAAAGAATTCCAAAATCAGTTTAAAGGGAAGCAAATTTTTGATCAAAATGGAAATTTTGTTTCCGTTTCTGTAGTTAAAGGTGGTGTAGCCAATAGCGCTATTAATCCCATACATGGCGTTGATGCAGTTTCAGGAGGTACTATTACTAGTAATGGCACTTCTGAAATGTTAAAAGACTGCATTGAAAATTATGTTTCATATATCAAGAAAAATATTAATAACAATGAGTAGTACAAGAGAACCATTATTTTCATCTAAGAATATAAAGCTGCTTACCACGCCTTTGGGTCGTGAAAATCCTATTACGGTACAAGTTTTAGGTATCTGTTCGGCCCTTGCAGTTACCGTTAAGATGCAACCGGCATTTGTTATGGCTGTTTCTGTAATAGCAGTACTGGCTGTTGGTAATGTGGTAATATCACTTTTAAGGAAAACCATTGCGCCACGTATCCGTATTATCGTTCAGCTTGTGGTAGCAGCAGCTTTAGTAATCCTTGTTGACCAAATACTTAAAGCTTTTGTTTATGATATCAGCAAACAACTTTCGGTATTTGTGGGATTAATTATTACAAACTGTATCATCATGGGTAGGTTTGAAGCTTTTTCGATGAGCAATAAACCTTGGCCCTCATTTCTTGATGGTATTGGAAATGCGTCGGGATATGGGCTAATACTGATTGTTGTTGCATTTTTCAGAGAACTGCTTGGTTCTGGTACAATCTGGGGATATCCTGTTATACCACAATTTCTGTATGATATAGGTTACAAAGACAATGGATTAATGATCCTTCCGCCGATGGCGCTTATCGTTGTTGGTACTATAATATGGGTACAGCGTGCAAAGGTCAAAGAACTGATCGAAGATTAAATATGATTAAAAAATGATGTTCAACCTGAATAAAACATTGAGATAAAATGGAAAACATGATAAGCATTTTCGTTCGGGCAATTTTTGTTGATAATATGATCTTCGCCTATTTTTTGGGCATGTGTTCATACCTCGCTGTTTCAAAAACGGTGAAGACTTCAGTCGGACTTGGAATTGCCGTGGTATTTGTACTTGGCATCACCGTCCCTGTTAATTATCTGATTGACAATTATTTGTTAAAAGCTGGCGCTCTAACCTGGATATCAAGCTCATTTGCAGACGTTGATCTGGGGTTTTTGAGTTTTATAACTTTTATTGCTGTTATTGCTTCAATAGTACAGTTGGTTGAAATGGTTGTAGAAAAATATGCACCGGCCTTGTACAATTCACTTGGAATTTTTCTTCCTTTAATTGCGGTTAACTGCGCTGTGCTCGGCGGATCGCTTTTTATGCAGGAGCGCGAATACGCAAATATTGGCGAGGCTACCATGTTTGGGCTTGGCTCAGGTGTTGGGTGGCTTTTGGCTATTGTAGGAATTGCGGCTATAAGGGAAAAAATCAGATATAGTCAGGTGCCGGCGCCACTCAGAGGGCTTGGAATTACATTTATTGTAGCCGGGTTAATGGGTATAGCTTTTATGAGCTTTATGGGAATTAAACTGTAATTGAAAACACTATTAAATTTTAAAAAATGGTTTTAGCTACAAGTACTGGAGGAATTATAGTAATAAGTATTGCAATATTTTTTGTGGTAATAATATTGTTGGTAGCCTTATTGGTTTTTGCCGGCAAGAAACTTCTTCCACAGGGAAAAGTAAAAATAACTATCAATGACGAGAAGGACCTTGAAGTAGATCCGGGGGGGGCGTTACTCATAACACTGTCAAACGAAGGGATATATCTACCTTCTGCCTGTGGTGGTGGCGGCACTTGTGCCATGTGCAAATGTCAGGTACTCGATGGTGGTGGATCAATATTACCAACAGAAGTAGGCTATTTTACAAGAAAAGAGCAGTTGAACCACTGGAGGCTTGCTTGTCAGGTAAAGGTAAGAGAGGACTTGAAAATCCATGTTGAACCGGAAGTGTTCGGAGTGAAAAAATGGGAATGTGAAGTGGTTTCCAATCATAATGTTGCTACATTTATTAAAGAATTTGTGGTTAAACTGCCCGAAGGCGAGAATCTTAATTTCAAATCGGGAGGATATATACAGATTGATGTTCCCCCAATTGAAGTGGATTACGGTAGAGATATTTTTGTTGAAGAAGCCTATAGGGATGAGTGGGATAAGTTCAAAATGTGGGATCTGAAAATGAAAAATAGCGAGTCTATTTTCCGAGCCTACTCAATGGCTAATCACCCTGAAGAAGGCAACATCATAATGTTAAATATTCGTATTGCAACACCGCCTTGGGATAGAAAGACTAATTCATTTATGAAAGTAAACCCGGGAATATGTTCATCTTATATCTTTTCACGTAAGCCGGGCGATAAGGTTACTATCTCAGGGCCTTATGGTGAATTTTTCATTAAACCTACCGACAAGGAGATGATGTTTATAGGTGGTGGAGCAGGAATGGCACCAATGAGGTCGCATATATTTCACCTGTTCCAAACTGAAAAAACAAAGAGGAAAACCACTTTCTGGTATGGTGGCCGTTCAACGAGAGAACTTTTTTATATGGACGACTTTGAAAAGATCCAAAAAGAGAATCCGAATTTTAAATTTCATGTCGCATTATCGGAACCAAAAACCGAAGATAAATGGACCGGATACACTGGCTTCATACATCAGGTAATACTTGATAATTATCTTAAAACCCATCCTGAACCAGAAGAGATAGAATATTATATTTGTGGCCCGCCAATGATGAATGACGCAGTTTTAAAAATGCTCGACGATTATGGTGTTCCAATAGAAAACATTGCCTATGATGATTTCGGAGGATAAAAAACCAATCCGTTAAAAATCCAAATACACCCGATGAAAAAATAGTTACTCATCGGGTTTTTTGTTTATTAACTTCTTTCAGGTCAACCATGCGCTATGGCAGAAAAAGCCAGGGAAATGATGATGGGGATTTATTTCATGTTTAAAAATGCCATAAATTGCCGTTCCGCTACCACTCATTAAGGCAAAAACAGCTCCAAGCTCATATAGATTCGACTTTATCTCAGAAAGTATAGGGTGTTTTTTAAACACTACAGTTTCAAAATCATTTACCATTTTTCCTTGCCATTGGCTTACTGGCAACTCACTTAGCTTATATAGGTTAACTTGTGATTTTGAAGGTTTTATACTTTCGTAAGCCTCCTTGGTACTTATACTAAATGGCGGTTTTATTATCAGTAAAAAGTAACCGGAAAGGTCAATGTTCACATCTTCAAATTCGTTACCTTTTCCTTTTGCAAATCGGGGATGGTTACGAATAAAAAATGGGCAATCGCTTCCAAGGATTCCGGCATAATTCTCCATCTGTTGTTCTGTAAGCCCAAGTTCAAAGTACTCGTTCAGCATTTTGATCATAAAAGCGCCATCGGACGATCCACCGCCAAGCCCGGCGCCTGGCGGGATATTTTTGTGGAGATGGATTTTTAGAGGAGGAATCTCAAAATCTTTTTTCAAAAGGTTCAACGCTCTCATACAAAGATCACTATCGTAATCGGAGGCAACTACAATCCCCGAACGGGTAAATTTAGTTTTTATGTCCGATGATTTTACCAGCTCGAGTATATCAAACAAAGGCACAGGATAAAAGAGTGTTTCAATATTATGAAATCCATCATCACGACATGCAATAACAGAAAGACCAAGGTTAATTTTAGCGTTTGGGAATGATATCATATTTTTATCAAAATAAAAGCGCAAAGTTAAGCAGAATCAGATTTTCATTTAACTCTTTATCGCAAAAAAACGATTTTGGATTTACTTAACCCGATGGCTAAGTATTGTCATTTTATATTTTCCACAAAAAACATCTGGAAAAAATGCAATTATTTGAAGCTTTTTTATGCATAAATGAGTTCAGTTTTTTATCAAAGCTTTTCATCTAATAGGGTTTATAACAGGTTTCATAGTGTTTTTGTAGTTGGATACGGCTGAAAGGTAAATAGTATTAATTTTGTAAGACCAATTTTTTTAAATTCTTCTTTTAGTCAATGTTTAACTCACTTTTAACATGGTTGATCAAGAAGCGAATACACCAGATTGAGCTTTTTATTAAGTATCCGTTTGAGGTACAGATTGATTGGTTTAAAAAGTTGATTACCACTGCAAAAGATACTGAATGGGGGAAAAAATTCGGTTATAAATCCATTTCAAGTCTTGATGAATACAGAGAAAGGGTTCCGATAGGCGATTACAACTCCTTTAAACCTTTTATTGACGATTTACGCAAAGGCAAACAAAACTTACTTTGGCCAGGCTCTATAAAATGGTTTGCCAGATCATCCGGCACATCTGAAAATAAGAGCAAGTATATCCCGGTAAGCAGTGAGGCTCTTGAAGAGTGTCATTTCAATGCCGGTCGCGACATGTTGGCTCTCTATTTTAATAACCATCCCGATTCACGTGTTTTTTCGGGCAAAGGCCTTGTAATGGGTGGTAGCCGTAATATTGCCGAGAGTAATGGCGATTCCTATTTTATCGGCGACCTATCTGCAATTCTTATTAAGAACCTTCCCTTCTGGGCGCAGTTAAAAAGTACTCCAAGCACCTCGATAGCGCTAATGGAAGAGTGGGAAAGCAAGATTGAAAAAATGGCACAAATTACCTCTTCTCATGATGTTACCAGCATTACCGGAGTACCTTCATGGATGTTGGTACTTATCAAAAAAATTCTTGACAACACAGGAAAAACAAATATGTTGGAGATTTGGCCAAACCTCGAAGTGTTTTTCCATGGCGGGGTAAATTTCAGCCCTTACAGTAAACAGTTCAAGCTTCTTTTACCTCATGAACGGATGACTTACATGGAGACTTACAACGCTTCGGAGGGCTTTTTTGGATTGCAGGACAGAACCGATGAAAACGATATGCTGCTAATGCTTGATTACGGAATATTCTATGAGTTTATTCCTATGAATGAATTGGAAAATGAACATCCAAAAACAATACTATTAGATGAGGTAAAACTCGGTGAAAATTATGCCATGTTAATTTCTACAAATGGCGGGCTTTGGCGTTATCTGATTGGCGACACAGTGATGTTTACTACTAAAAACCCTTTTCGTATCCGAATAACAGGGAGAACCAAAAGTTTTATAAATGCTTTTGGCGAGGAGCTAATTATTGATAATGCCGAAAAAGCTTTGTCAATAGCTTCCGAGAAGTGTCATGCCATCATTACAGAATATACTGCTGCCCCAGTTTATTTTGATGATGAATTTTCTAAAGCAGCACACGAATGGATTATCGAATTTGAAAAAGTTCCTGATAATCTTGATTTCTTCAAAGAAACGCTTGATACCGCACTTAAATCGCTTAACTCCGATTATGAGGCTAAACGTTACAAAAATTTGATCCTCGCCCCACCGATAATACACGTAGCTCCTTCAGGTACATTTTATAAATGGATGAAAAAGATGAATAAGTTAGGCGGCCAACATAAGGTAATACGACTTTATAACTCAAGAGAATATGTAGATGAGATTTTAAAATTGATCCAACCATCCGGTCTGTAAACCAGTAAAAATAACACAGTTACAAAATACAGAAATCGTTTCTGTTATCCCAAAATAGTTCCAATTATTGTTGCCGAAAGCAAAGAGGCCAATGTTCCTCCAATGAGGGCCTTAATTCCATATTTAGAAAGAAACCAACGTTTGTTTGGAGCAAGCCCGCCGATACCGCCAATCTGGATACCTATAGAGGCAAAGTTAGCAAATCCGCAAAGCATGTACGTAGCCATGATCACCGACTTTTGTTCGGCAAAAACAGCAGCCTCTTTCATTGATGCAAGACTTGTATATCCAACAAATTCGCTAGCGATAAGCTTTTCGCCAAGCAACTGCCCGAGAAGGGTAATATCTTGCGAATTGACACCGATAACCCACATCAGAGGCGCAAATGTATATCCAAGCAAAAATTCGAGTGAGACTTTATCATATTGACCACCAGTGAGCGATGTAACAACCTCGTTCAAATTGGTATATCTGCCAAAGACCAATAAGATATAGTTGACCATAGCGATAAATGCGAAGAAAACCAATAACATAGCTCCTACATTGGCAGCCAGTTTCAAGCCTTCGGTAGTTCCATTTGAGAGTGCGTCAAGGAAGTTTTTTCCTATCTTTTCTTGCCCAATCTCTACCTTCATATCAATTTCTTCAGTTTGAGGCATTAGGATTTTTGACATCACAATAGCACCCGGTGCAGCCATTACCGAAGCGGTGAGCAAATGTTTAGCAAAAATAAGACGCTGTTGGGGGTCGCTTCCCCCAAGAAAGCCTATATATGCTGCCATAACACCACCTGCTACAGTAGCCATGCCTCCAACCATAACTAAAAGCATTTCCGAATTGTTCATTTTTGGCAGGTAAGCTTTTATCATCAGAGGAGCTTCCGTTTGACCAAGAAAAATATTGCCTGCAACCGACAGACTTTCGGCTCCGGAAATCTTCAATGCTTTTGTTAGCAGCCAAGCCAATGCCCACACTACCTTTTGGATGACCCCCAGATAGAAAAGCACACTGGTTAATGCGCTGAAAAAGATAATGGTAGGTAGTATTTGTAAAGCAAAGACGTATCCAAAATTATCAATATTCATCAGGTCGTTAAATAGAAAAGCGCTTCCAATTTTAGTAAAATCAAGAACCTTGACAAATATCTTTCCAATAAACTCAAAAGTAAGTTCTACCGCCGGAATAAATAAGACCCCAAAAGCCAGACAAACTTGTATTAACAAGCCGATGGTTACCACCCTCCATGATACTGCTTTGCGGTTGGAGCTGAAAAGCCAGGCTATGAGGATTAAAACAAAAATCCCAAACAGGCTCCTTATCAATGCCATAACTGAAAAACTAGTTTTATCCCTAATCACAAAAGGTTTAACGCTTGGTTGAGGCTGTACGGTAGCTTCATCGTGAGTTGTCGAACCAGATACTTCAACTTCCGGTTCATTAGACATAACTTCGGAAGTTTCGGTAATTGATAAGGAGTCGTGATTAAGTTGACTAAAGAGAACGAATGGGGTAAATAGGAAAAGGGTAAAGAACAAAAATGAATATTTCATACCAAAAATTAATTGATGATTTTGTTAAAAAACACGAAATTGTCGCATGTTACGGTTTTTTACGGCGTTTGATCTCGTCTCTTATCCTCGACGCCTTTTCATAGTCCTCTAATTCTACAGCTTTTTGTATCATCTCTTCCAGTTCCTGCACATTAAAACGAGCAAAAGGATCGTCACTCTCGGTTTCTGCCGCTTCTTCAGTTTCCGGTTTTCCGGCTTCATGTACAACGATACCAGCCTGCGACATAATACTTTCGTAAGTATATATCGGGCAATTAAATCGAAGTGCGAGAGCTACGGCGTCGGATGTACGCGAATCAATTTCCATAATCTGCTTTCCATCATTGCAAATCAACTGAGCATGAAATACTCCATCGAGGAATTTATTGATAATAACTTCATTCAACCCAATACCATATGCATCGGCAACTCTTTTCAATAAATCATGGGTTAATGGTCGTGCAGGCTTCATCTTTTCAAGTTCGATGGCAATAGCTTGTGCTTCAAATCCACCGATAATTATTGGCAGCCTGCGTTCTCCGCCAACCTCTCCGAGGATCAACGCATAAGCTCCACTTTGCGATTGGCTGTAAGACATGCCTAAAATTTCGAGTTTAAGCTTTTCCATGCTTTGTTTTGTTTCAGTCTGATGATTTTACAAAATTAATTTTTTGGTTAAAGATCATTCATTCTGGTAATTTTATCTTTAAAAAACCTTTCATTAAAACAAACTTGCTAACCGTCTCTTTGTTCAACTTATGATTATACAATGATGTCATTATTATTACATTAATCTTCCTGTAAGCAATAACGCAGCCACACTAAAATAGATAATTATCCCCGTAACATCCACAAGTGTGGCTACCAATGGAGCAGAAGAAGTAGCAGGGTCTAAACCTGCTTTTTTCAAGATAAGTGGAATCATAGAGCCGCTAATAGTCCCCCATAAAACTACTCCAATAAGAGAAAAAAAGATAGTAAATCCTAACTGAAGCCAGTGGTCTCCATAATCATAAAACCCTGCAGTTTGCCATATCACAATCCTTAATAGACCTACCGTGCCCAAAATTAAACCCAACATAAGACCAGATAACAGTTCTTTACGTATCACATAAAACCAATCTTTTAACGTTAATTCTTTTAATGCCATAGCTCTTACTATCAATGTTGAAGCCTGTGATCCGGAATTTCCACCGCTTGATATTATCAAAGGGATAAAAAGCACTAACACAACAGCAGCAGCAATTTCGCTCTCGAAGTACCTTAGCGCGCTGGTGGTAAACATCTCACCTACAAAAAGTATGGTAAGCCAGAAAGCTCTTTTTCGAACCAATGTAAATAATGGCGTTTCTGTATATGAAAGCTCAAGTGCTTCTACCCCTCCAAGCTTCTGAAAGTCTTCGGTGTCGCGTTTTTCTATCTCGTCCATAATATCGTCAAAAGTGACGATACCTACAAGTGTGCCATCAATAGTGGTAACCGGCAGTGCGGCACGGTCGTATTTGTCGAAATAATGAATAGCATCTTCTTTCGACATAGTGGTTATCAAACTTTTGTACTCATAGTCCAATATAGATTCCAAAGTATGTTTTTCGTCAGACATCAGCAACTTGCCAATGCGTATGTCGTCAATGAGCTTATTATGGTCGTCCACAACATACACGAAATTTAAAGTCTCAGCTTTTTTTCCATATTTTTTAATGTGTTCAAAAGTCTTTTTTATCGTCCAATCTTTTTTTGCCTGAACATAATAGGGTGTCATAAGCCTGGCTACACACCCTTCGGGGTATCCAAGCAAAGTAAGGGCAATATCTTTTTCCTTATCCGACAACAGATTGATACTCTCCTTAACCAATTCGTCCGGAATGTTTTCGAGTATTTCGGTTCGGTCGTCAGGCGCCATATTTTCAAGTATCTCAGCAGTTTGAGTTGATCCCAGCTTTTGAACCATCTCCTCTTGCATAGTGGGCGAGAAATAACTAAAAACATTAGCTTTCAGATCCTTTGGAAGCATCAGAAAACTGATCAGTTGCTCGTTATCTTTTTGAGATTCAATAATCGCAGCAATGTCGGTAGGATGCAATTTGGAAAGTACCGTATGATTAGTCATTTAGAAAACCTAATTAAATGGACGGTAAAAGTAATTAAAAAAGGCTATAGGCAATAACAAGTTAAACTTTAAAGGATACTTTTGGCAATGTGTAACCATAAAAGGTGTTAAGCGTCAAATGTTAACGTATGACATATCGGGATGATAATTTTTATATCAGGCAGGTGCTTCAGGGTAACTCTGCTGCTTACGCTAACCTTGTGGAAAGACATAAGGATATAGTGTTTTCGGTAATAAAAAAAATTATTCACGATCGGTTAGAAGCAGAAGAGTTGGCTCAGGATGTTTTCATATCGGCCTACAAATCGTTATCACAGTTTGAAGGGAAATCCAAATTTTCAACGTGGCTGTACAGGATTGCCTATAATGCAGCAATATCGAAAACAAGAAAACCGAAAAAAATCTTCGTGTCAATTGATGATCCTTTTATTGAAACCCAGTTTATCAGTCAAGTAAGCGAACAAAGTGAAAACCACGATCTTGAAAAGCAAATAGATACATTGTATAAAATAATGGAAAAACTACCTCCGGAAGAAAATCTATTGTTAGACTTATTTTATAAAAAGGATTTGCGTGTTGAGGAGATCAGCGAAATAACCGGTCTGACCATTTCCAATGTTAAGGTCAAACTTCATAGAATACGAAAACGCATCTATTTAGAATTTAAAAAACTGTTTGAAAATGAATATGCGAAATAATAACGACATACACGATGAGTTCCTGAAAAAATTGATACGCCAGATTCCCGACGATCAGCCTTCTGATGATTTTGTAGCAAAAGTTATGAAAGTCATCCCAGCCACTTCGCTAGCAAATAAGGTGGAAAAATCAACTTCTTTAAAATGGTGGCAATGGGGTTTAATAGCTGCTGCCATTGTAGCTTTAGGGTGTTTTATTCATTTTTTCGACCTACTCCAATATTTTATACCTAAAGGTCTTTTCGATGATTTTAATGCCTTTTTGTATATAGACAAACTCTACGGTATTGTAAAAGTGTTTTTTAATATTTTCGACTCGTTTACAATTGGCTATATACCAACAATAATAATTATTGCTATTGGAATTCTTTATTTAGTTGACAGATTTATTTTTAATAAACTGTACTTCCACATTAGGTTTTTCATCTTTATGTAATGGCTAAATAATTATCCCAAATTGAGTAATAAAAAGCACATTTAAGCTGAACTATTGATTATATGAAGTCAATCCCGACTGAGAAGTGTTCAGTACATTTTTTATTAGGCTGGTTACAAATATTTAATTCGGGGCAAAGTCTTTTTTTTAGAAAACCAATAAATATCTTTTTATTTAACGACCAGTCTTATTAATTTTGCAGACAAATCCATTTTCGGAACATGAGAAACAACGAATCAGAAAAGAGATCGCGTAAGGATAGCAAACAACGAGCTGGTTTTTCTAAATCCACAACTAAAAAGATAAATCTAAGCCGCTCGAAAAAAACTGCCAGGCTGATCAGCAAACGATTTGATGAAGTAGAACAGAGTCGTACATCTGATAATTCGAAGAAAATAATAAGGCCATCTTTCCAAAAAACTGAAAAAAAGATTACCGGAGATAGGTCATCATCAAAATCTGAAGTTTCGTTGGTACGCCTTAACAAATTTATAGCTAACTCTGGTATTTGTTCTCGTCGGGAGGCCGATAATCTTATTACTGCAGGCGCTGTAAAGGTAAATGGTATCGTTGTTACTGAGCTTGGTACAAAAATCAATATTCGGGACAAAGTGCAGATCGGTGAACAAACTCTTAAACCGGAGAAGTTACAATATGTGCTGCTTAACAAACCAAAAGGATACATTACCACAACTGATGATCCGGAAAAGCGTAATACTGTAATGATACTTGTGGAAAAAGCATGCAAAGAGCGAATTTATCCTGTTGGACGCCTCGATCGTAATACTACCGGGCTTCTTCTTTTTACCAACGATGGCGATCTGGCGAAAAAGCTTACTCACCCCCGCAGTCGTATCGCAAAACTTTACCATGTTTATTTGAACAAATCGCTCACACGAAATGATATGATCAAGATTGGAGAAGGACTGGAGTTGGAGGATGGTTTCATTAAAGTAGATGGAATAGCCTACGTAGGAGACGGGGCTGATAAAAAAGATATAGGCATTGAGTTACATTCAGGTAAAAACCGTATTGTCAGGAGGATATTTGAATCATTAAGTTATGATGTAGTAAAGCTCGACAGGGTGATATTTGCAGGATTGACAAAGAAGGATTTGCCTCGTGGAAAATTCAGACATCTTACCCCAAAAGAGGTGGCATTTATTAAAAAATTATAAAAAAATGAAATAAATTGAACAAAACCGCTTTAACTATTATTACATAAATATTTAGGATGAAAAAAGATATATATCAAATACAATTATCACTTAATGGGTCTAAACCCAGGATCTGGAGACGTTTAGTGATTGCGTCCAACATATTGCTCGCTGATTTCCATAAAGTGATTCAAACCGCTATGGGATGGGAAAATTATCATTTACATCATTTCGTAGTTGGAGATGTTTTTTATGCCCCTAAGACAAAAGGCGATCTTTTTTGGGATGATATGAATGACATAGATTATAAAAAGGTCAGGCTTCATGATCTGTTACAAGTTGAAAATGATAAAATTCTTTATGAGTACGATTTTGGAGATGGATGGTTGCATACCATAACATTAGAAAAAATACTTCCACCAGATCCTACTTTTAAATATCCGATATGCCTTACAGGTAAAATGAGATGCCCCCCTGAAGATTCCGGTGGAATAGAAGGATACATAAACCTACTTGCAAATTTACAAGATATTAAGTCGCCCGGATATGATGAAGCAGCCGACTGGTTAGGAACAGAATACGATCCCAATTATTTTGATAAAGAGGAGATAAATAC
>JAAYWF010000255.1 GCA_012516825.1 Lentimicrobium sp.
AAAAAACTTGCAAAGTTCTCGCTTCTTTTTCGTCTGTTGGTTTGTCGGTCGTTTCTGTCGAGCGTTGGAGCAGACACACTCTTTGCCAAGCTTGGGTTTGAGCGTTGGCTGGTGCGACTTGGCAATGTGTGGGGCTGTTAGCGTGAGCAATCATAGGTTAAAGTTTATTGTTACTTCTCTGTCGTTTGCTATGTCGTCAATGGCTTTGTTTAGTATTTCTTTTAATTGCTTGGCTGTCTTGTCCAACTCGTAAATTCCTGCTGTTTCATTGAAAGCGTTGTCTTTCTTCAAAAAGTTGTCCAACGTGAAAGTGCCTGCTTGGTAGTTACTATTTGAATTGTGATAGAGTGAAGCAATTTCTTTTTGTTTGTCTTCTGAAAAGTTTGGAAAGTTAATATCGTCACTTTGATATGAAGTCAAGCTGTTTGCTCCTGAACCTGTAATGGCAACTTTATAAATATGTCTATTCCAACGAAGCCTGTTTAAGAACATTGCAATAAAAATACTTTGAAACAATGGTGCGTCAGGATTAGAAATAACAAGGCTGTCAATATTTGTAATAACATTCTCTACGTTTTCAGGGTAAATGATAACACGTCCAAATTGTGCACCACGAGCAGAAAAAACAATTTCGCCTTGATTAATCTTAGTTAAATTGTTTGGATTACCAATGTAGGTTAGTTTTTCTACTGTTGAATATTCAGAAAAATTAGAAGAAACTGCAAGTCTATAAAAACCTTTTATGTTCCTATCAGAATAATAGCTTTCACCAATGTTTGAAATTTGTAAATTCTGTCCACGCTTTACAGAATATCCTTTTTCAGAAAGTTTAAATCTTCCGTTTTTGTAGTTAAAAATTAAGTGTTCAAATTCTTTATATTCTTTAGAATATCTTGCTACATCTAATCTTCCGACTGCTTCAATTTCACTAAGCCGAGGTAATTCAAACTTGAATTTTTGTGTATTTTGATTTTCTAAAAGTTCTTTTTCAATTAGTTCGATTATTACACTGTGTCGCTCTTTGATTAGCCTTTCCTTGTTAATTATCGCTTGTGTAATTAACTCAACAAATTTGATTGTATTTTCAGCGTTATGATTTGGCATTGGGATTTTACAGTCCAAAAACATTGTTTTTGCGTGCCGAATAGTTGCACCTTTGGGAACCATAAAATCTAACTGTTCCCGAAAAACATTGTGTTTGATAAATGCCAACAAATAGTATTTCTTTTCTGAAACTGGCAATTTGTATAAAGCACCTGAAAGCATATAGTTTGGATAATTTTTATCCAAAATCACTATTTCGCCAATATTACTATCTTTGGAAATAATCAAATCGCCCTTTTTCAAATTCATTTCGACAAAGCAATTTGGCATTATTGGCAACGCTGTTTCGCTTGTAACTTCTGGCAAAAACGTATGTTGTTGGAGTGCTTTTGTTCTTAAAAAATAATGAGTTGATTTCCCGATATAATTCAATGAACCGACTTCAACGCCTAAATCTTTTCGTTGTAAAGGTCTGCTTAGAAAATCCCTTACAAACAAGAATTTTTCATTGGGCATAACCAAATCCATGTACTGCGAAGAAGAAAGAGTAAAGTCTTTCTCTACAATGTGAGAAAACGAAATTGCTGTTGGTGTCTTAACGTAACTATTGCTCATACCTACTTAGCCTTGATAAAAATGTCTTGTAATTGTTTTTCTTGACTTAAACACCATTTTTTAAAGTCTGCAACGGTTTCTGTAAATTCTTCATCAACCAAGGCTCGTCCGTCTTTGTCAATTTCAATCTCAAAGTTCTCGTAATTGATTTTATAATTTGGTGAGAAGAATTTTACTCTTTTACTGGTTTTTACTTCATAGCCAACCTTTTGAATATCTTTTGCAAAGATTTGATAGTTCTGCTCTTTCAATTTTGCTAATTCTTTTTCGTTTGGCTTGTAGGCAACAATGATTGAAGTGTTTACACCTGTTTCAGCAAACACATTGGCTGGCAAGTCAAAAATTGCAACAATTCGCATTTTGTCCATTAACCATTTACGAGCAATTTTATGTGTATCAACACTGGCAATAGAGTTTGATAAAACAATTCCCATTCTTCCGTTTTCTTTCAAAATGCGGTAGGCATTTTCAAGGAACACTACTCCTAAATCTATTTTGCTCGCTTGCTTTACGGTTTTCTTCTTTTTGCCTGCTGGTTGTTCTTCGCCTTTGTTGCTATACAAGTGCCAAAGTTCGTAGCATTGTATCATTTCCAAATCTTTGTCATCTTTTGGAACAAATGCACGGTCTTCACCAAATGGTGGATTGGTAAGGACTACATCAAATTTTTTGAGTTTGTTGTCATCTGGTCTTTCATCCCAATTCCCTTTTTGGTTCATTGTCGGCACAAGGTCAAGAATTTCGCCTTTGTGGTCAAACTTAGAAAGTAAAGAGCCGTAACCTGCCTTTGCTTTTATCTTGGCGTTTCCATCTCCGTTCAAAAGCATATTCAAGGTTGCAAGCATTACCATTTGATCGTCAATGTCCATTCCGAAAATATTGTTGTCGTCCAACTTGCTATTTGAGTTTACATAAGAAACGGAAAGAAAATCTGCAATTCCCACGGTTGGGTCAATTACAGTTTCGCCATTTCTCGGATTTACAATATTTACCAAAAAGTCAATTAATGGAAGGGGTGTAACAAATTGAGCATTTTGGTCTTTTGAAAATGGTGTTGCAAACTTGTAAAATACTAACTGATAAAGGTCAGTTTTGTGTGAACGGACAAAAGAATAATCTTGAAATTGATAAACCACTTCAATCAATACTTTGATATGGTTTTCGTTTTTTACGTTCAGCGGATTGTCTTTCAGAATACGATAATAAATTCCTGTGGCTTCTTCTCTTAAAGCATTGATACGCTTTATAAACTCTTGAAGTGTTTTATCTGCAAGGTTTTTGAAATTCTTTTCTTCTTCTGTAATGTAAAAATCTAAAAAACGCTTTGGTGTTTTTTCATTTCTTTTTTCATCGTATATTTTTAGCGAAAGAATTTGAATAAGAATTTCAAACCCTTTTTGGTTTACCATTCCAACTTTGTCCATAGTACGCAAAATGCTACTCATAGCATCATTGATTTGCGTTGAATGAACTCCTGAAATTATGTCTAAGTCGGTAATTGCTCTTTTAGAACGATCAACAGCTTTCGTTTCTGTCCATTCCAAAAGGTCATCAAAACTTGGTAAGTTTAAGTATGGGTCTGGAAGATGTAAAGAAAGTTCCTTTGTTTTGCTTTCGTCTCCTTTGGTATTAAACTCATCACTATATCGTAAAAACTTGTTGTTGTGCTTGCGGAACAAATATAGTCTTTCTGTATCATACAAAACTGCCAAACAGAAGGGTCTGCGACTTTCGTTTAGATAGGCTTTGAGTTGTTTGTCCCAAACATCAGCAACATTCTTGTTGTCTTCTTTTTTAAATTCAATTGCAACAATCAAATGTTCACGAAGCCACTCTAAACTCTCGTTGTTTCCGTTTTCATGATAGTCCTTGTATTTGTCAAACCAAGTAATGTCGTCAAAAATTGCTCCGTCAAGTTTGAGTGGTGCAGAAGATTTGTTTCCTTTTGGAAATTGAACTTCTGTCCCGATATAGTCTTTGGTAAAAAGTCCCGATTGCACAATGGAATACAGGAATTGCCATTTGTAATACTGTTCGTTAGGTTGTCCGTTCTTCTTTTTGAAATTGGTTTTTCGTCCAAAAGTCAAATGCTCGGGTAGGAAACAATCGTATTCTGTTGCCGTTCCATATTTATTGTCAAACTCGTGTTTTGTTTCTGTAAAAGTACATGCCATAATCAATTCCTAATTTAAAACCACAAATGTATCAATTTTCGGTGGTGCGTCGACAAGAAAACTGCTCTTTTGCAAGCTGAAGTGTCGGCTTATGTGTCGGGACTTGCAAATGTGCAGTTTTGTGCGTGGGCTGTTCATTTTATCGTTTTATTTTCTGTCTTTAAATAGCAAATTGTTTGCTGTGTCGTTGTTTTTTTACACTAACGGCTAACGGTTGCGCATATGGCCAGTGGCGGTTTGCGGGCGACGTCACTGTCAACCGTTACAAAACTTGGTGCGGGGCAGACACTTTCAAGCTACCACCGCGCCCGACATTGGTTATATTGCGTGTTAGCGTTTCGTTGTTATTTGGTCTAAAGTCTTGCATATTTAGTTAAAGCATCAATAAATGAGTCAATTTCCTTTGTGCAAAATTCAAATTTTTCTTTAATAACTTCACATTTCTTGTTTATTTGAATTTGATTTGCACCTTGTCTTTGTGAATTAATTAACTCTCGTTTTGCTGCAAAGTATTGATTCATACTTTCATTAAAACTATCAATATTTTTTCCTAATTTAGGGTGGTAAACTTTTACAATACATTTAATCTTAATTAATTCAAATAATAATTTCAAACTTCCATTTGGCGGACCAACTCCAAATGTTGTTGCCGCATCTTGTTGTAATCCTTCATTTATTGTACTAATTGAATTAATAATATCTTCAATTTTCTCAAAAACGAATTTTCTCTTTTCTTTCTTGATATTAAGATAAGAATTTATTATTTGAACAATAACCCCTGAAGTAATGGCAATTAGCGCTCCTGCAATTAAACTTGATTCCATATTTATGAGTTTTGATTAATGTTCGGTTTCGGTTCATACAATGAACGCTAACGTCTAATTTACGAAACGAAGATAAAACATTCTAGCAAAAAGCAAAAAAAGAGAATAATGGAAAAAATTTGAAATAAAAAACTTGCAAAGTTCTCGCTTCTTTTTCGTCTGTTGGTTTGTCGGTCGTTTCTGTCGAGCGTTGGAGCAGACACACTCTTTGCCAAGCTTGGG
>JAAYWF010000033.1 GCA_012516825.1 Lentimicrobium sp.
GTTGCCGTAGCGCCACTCTTTAATGAGGCAATAGTCCAGTTAGGAGCGCTCCAGCTTCCAACGTTTGGGGTAACGCTTATTATGTCAAGCGCCGGGTCAAAGATGTCTTCAACCACAACACTGGGGGCAGTACATAAACCGTTATTGGTAATAGTTATTGTATATGTAAAAAGCTCTCCTTTACATACAGCATTTGTTGAGCTTACTTTTTGTACAGCAAGGTCTGCCCATGGCTCGGGCGAAACAGCAGCTTGCGACGTATTGTTATCCTCATTAGGATCGGACAAATCGCCAGATACTGTAGCTATGTTCATATGGTTGCCTGTTTCTAAAGCTTTGGCAGAAATTTGCAAACTGACAGTGGCATTGTAAACCAAATTTCCAATTGTCCATACACCGGTTGAGGGATTATATGTACCGCTTCCGTCATCAGAAACCCATTGAAATCCATTAGGCAACAAATCATTTACTATAACATTTGTATTATCGCTCGGACCATTATTTGTTACGGTAAGAGTAAATATTACATTATCATTAATATAAGGCTCAACATTATCCACCTCTTTTACTATCTGAAGGTCAGAAGCTGCCAGACCGAAATTGTTGGAACAGGAGGCAACACCACAGCCGGAAAGAGTAACATTGTAAATATCCGTTGTGGTAAGATTGTATCCGGTATGTGTGCCAATTTTTACATGGTAATTATCATCCGTTTTATAGGAAATTCGAAAATTGTCGAATAGAACATATTCATTAGAAGTAAAATAACTATTGCTTGATTCTATAATCCTTATTGTCGTATTTGCACCAAAGTAAGCGTTGTTAATTTCAATGCTTTCATAGCCAGAGGATGCAGCCGTGCCAGCAATTCTTTTTAATGAAACAAATGGATTATTACCATCTTTTGAAATTTCAATATCTACCCAATCGTAAGTACTAGAATATAAAAAACTTGACTTTACATAAGAAAAGGACAATACCGCTACACTTGCATTACTTAAATCAAGACTCCGGTGAATAGAAACCTGACTACTATTTCCGTTTCCTTGCACCCTAAGCTGTCCGTTGTCAGTGATAAAGATACTACCAGATGTTGCTGGATCTGTTATTGGATCTCCACTTTCTACCCAATTTGTTTTCCAATTTCTATTGCCATCGTTCCTGTTATATTCCTTAGTTTCAAAATCATCTCCCACACTAAAAGGATAGATAGTGGCAACTATTTGTATGTTATCGAAATCAACGTACTCAGACGAAACAAAATAACTACTGCTCGACTCTCTAATACGGATCGTAGTATTTGGTCCAATATATTCACTGATATCGAATGTCTCTGAACTATTTAAGGGAGATGTGCTTGAATAACGTTTTAATCGAGTAAAGCTATTGCCGTCTTTTGAAACTTCAAAGTCAACCCAGTCACTTGTGAAATTAAAACTTGATTTATAGTAATCATAAGTTAAGGTAGCGTTTATATATCCACTCAAGTCAACACTTCTCTGTATTGAAACTTGTGAAGTAGAACCATTACCTGAAACGCGTAATTTCTCGTTTACAATTTTTATATATCCCTCTGTAGGACTATCAATAGCTTCCCCACTCTCTATCCAATTCGTTTTCCAGTTGTTATATCCATCATTGTTGTTGTAAGCTGGCGTATTAAATTCATCTCTTACCATAAATTCACAATCTATCTCAAACTGATAGTTCCCGAATGAAGATGTCTTTTTGGTTTCAATCAGATTGTTTGCATTGTCGTACAACTCTACATTAATGTTGGCAACACCCATTTCTCCGGTGTCGAAATTTCCATCTAAGTCAATGTCGCCGAACACCATTCCGTTAATTATATTTTTGCCGGCAATATATGCACACTGCACATTCAGTTTCACGGTTGCTATGTCACACAAATTAGGGTCGTCAATGCTGCATACCTGGTATTTTAAACTATCTATTCCGGTATAACCGGAATTTGGGGTGTAGGTAATCGTTCCATTGGGATTAACGGTTACCGAACCATGGGAAGGTTCCTCCATAATGATAACAGTTGCCGGATTTAGATTACCTTTATCGTTACCAAGCACGTCAATTATTAAAGGTATATCTTTGGTTACTGTCGTTGAATCATCAACAGCATCAATATCGGCTAACACGCCAAGGTATTTATTAGCGCTACAATATCCTAAGCCATCAAAAAAATAGGATGCAGTATCAAGCGAAGATGCAATATATCTTCCATATGTATTTGCAGGGTTTACCTTTGTAATAAAGCAGGCAGGTAAATAGATAAGTTCAACATTATCAATAAATATATACTCATTAGTTGCTAATCCTGAAGTAACAAAGCGTAAAGTATTACTTCCATTGGGGTTGAAACCAGAGGTAATGAGAATGACTACATCATGATAAAAATAATCTAAACCATCATCTTTTGAGCCATCTATGGTGTATAACAGATCTGCGTGAGATCCATTATAATAATAATCAAGGTAAACTTCCATATATTTACTTGCGCTTGCCGAACTTAAAGCCTTCCTAAAGCTAAATTTCAAGGCAGCGCTTGTTGCATTCGAAAAATTAAGGCTTCGTGTTGCACTATTTCCACCACCGCTAAATCTCAAAGCCCTGTTAGATGAATTACCGGGTATTGCGTCCACTTCAGATGTTATACGATTATTATCTGATCTTATCCAGTCAGCGTTCCAGTTAATAGTACCGGCATTTAAATTATATTGAGCGGAAGCAGCGTCAAAAACATCTTTTGCATAGGTATCTCCTGCAGTATTAAAATGGTAACGCCCTGATGCATCAGTTACAACGCTTTCCATTAAGTTATCACCTGCGTTAACAACGCCATCACAATTTTTATCTACATAAAGATCTACTTGCACTCCCGGCACAAAAGGCTCATCGCCGTCGTATGTACCATCATCGGGAGTCATGTTCAGAAATACTTTTCCCTTTACCACATTGACGCCCGCACCGGCTGCAATCTCATCGCAGGGTCGAATTTTAATTGTAACCTTAGCTATATCGCAAGTGTTATGGTATTCCTCAGAACATAAACTATATTCAAAAGAGTCGTCGCCACTAAAACCGGGATTAGGCGTATAGGTAATGGTTCCATCACCGTTTATTACAAGTGATCCATGGTCAGGCTGTTTAATTATACTAATAGAAGAAATATCTATACTGCACAAAAAGCTGCCATCATTATCCACAACATTAATCAAAACCGGCTCATCGGGTTCGGTTACCTCAAAATCATCATTGGCAATAATAAGATGTTCCAGACAGCCTGGCCGCATCACATAGCCCACGTCCATCCCCGGGCTTTGGCTTACTCCGTAGCCGGCATCCTGTCCCCATACGGCTACTATAGGAGTGCCGCAAGTATATACTGCTGTTCCTGAGTTGTCATTGGTAATAGTATTTCTTATTCTAAGAGACTGAAGAGCACTAATATTATACGAAACATCGTAAGGCAGCCCGCGAGGTGAAATTTTCGGACCTGTATCGGTCAAATTCCCATTCCATTTCACATATACAGTAGTAGCCTCATTCGCTGTAACCCATATTGGATTATAGTTGGCCGACAAATTATCCGATCCGGGCGCCCAGGCAATGGAGGCGTAGTTTGTAAGCTGATTGAAGGGTATAACCGGATAGGCCCAATCGTAAGCACTACCATTATCGTCTGCATCTATTACAACCATAGCTGTAAAGGGTTTCTCATCTACGCTTTTGAAATGATAACCTGAACTTGCAGATAATGGAAGATAATTGAAACCATTGCCTGGTACATTTATTGAACCGCTTCCTCCACTCCCATTATTCCAGTTAACAGTAATGGTGTCAGGTAAATTATTAGTAAAATAAGCTAAAACAGGAGCAGTGCTTAAAGTAGTATGTACCGGAGTTAAATACTCATACGAGTAAAATTTGTTCGGTAGTATATAGAGGTTGCGCGTTCCATAACTATCAATACCCCCAAACACCACATCCACCCCTACAGGCTCCGTTGCAGTGATCGTTGCCGTTGCTTTGATATCATTGCTTTTGTTTACGTCAGTATTAGCATCTCCGGGAGAATGAGCAGTGCCATCATAGAACCACACCTCGCCTTCATTCAATATTTTAGTTTCATCAATAATTCCATCACCATCGTAATCAAGAAACACCTCTGTACTATCATAAGCAGCCCTGATAAAAAGTGAAACATACCTAAAAGCAGTAACTCCTGTAGGCTGGTCCATATCCTCGCCAATGCCCACCCTAAATAGCTTTCCAAAACGGGATACATCCAACACACCGGTTTTTACGTTCTGAATTGAAAAACGATCATTATCACCGGTTATTTTTGATATAAAAATATTGTTGCTTGAAAGTATTTTATCTTTACCGTCATAAAAAATTTGAGCCTGGTTACGGTCATTATAGCCAAACGTCTGATCAAAGACGATGCTACCGCCGGGAGGAATAATATCATTGGGATAGCCGGGCGCCACTCCGTTGCTTAGGTCTCCATCACCCCAAATCTGGGTGGTTGATTGGGTTGGAACGGTAATATCAGCCTCATAACCATCTTCCCAGTGGTCATATATAATAATTGTTTTAGGATAGGGAATTTTTATGCATACAAGACTTCTAACTGTTGTTCCACCATTTCCACCAATACCCATTTTAACACTACCAGCTGATAACAATGCCTTTCTCATCTGGTCTTTGTTTTCCGGAAAAGGAAGATAAAAGAGTTTATCGCGCGTAGCTTCAAGACAGGGGCTGGTGTAGTCTTCGGTAATGGTTACATATACGGTAGCAACATCACAAATAGTTTCTGCCGTATTACAAATTCTATATGTAAATTGGTCGGTGCCAGTAAAGTTACCATTCGGAAGATAGTGGATTATTCCATTTTGTACTATCTGAGTTGTACCATTAATGGGTTGTACGGTAATAGAGAGTGTTGAAACGTCAAATTCTCCCTTATCATTATTAGTTACATGGATAATAATAGGTTCTCCTTGTAACCCATTTGCAATATCATCATTGGCAATTATGGGGCATGGATTTGACCCGCCGGTCATGGGACTTAGTGTTATTTCGGCCTGGTTGTTTAAGATATTCGGGTCGAATTCGTTCCCGATAATAGTAGCAACATTCTTAAAATTGGTCTCAAAACATACAATCGTTACTTGCAGCGTAAGAGTCTTACTCTCATTTTTAGCAAGGTTTCCAATGTTCCACTTACCAGTTGCAGGAGTATAAGTTGTGCCGGTAGAAGCGGTATGAGATGTTAATCCTAAGCCTGGAGGTAAGAGATCAGTAACTACCACACCGGTAGCGCCATTAAGTGAATTACTCAGGTTGGTTGCAGTAATGGTATAGTTAACAGTATCGGCAAAGTAATGCGAGCTGGACGGATTTACGCTCATTGTAACTTCCAAATCAGCATTAACTAAAGATGGATTAATGGTAAACATCAATCCGGCGGCACGTCCTGAGCCGCTCCATGTAAGCTGACGCGTACCGGTAGAACCGGCAGAAGGAATAACTTGTGTAGATCCGAAAAGTGAAGGTTCATTTGAGCTATCATCGGTGGTTCCTGTACCATCCAAAAACCACTGCAGCGTCATAGGGTTTACATTGATTGAGGAAATAGACCGGCGAACAGTAACGGCGCTTACTAATAGTGTATTGGAAACAACCGTTGTTAAAGAAGGAAGTGTAACCGATGTAGTGGCTAAAGTCGGGCTATTTCCACTATGTCCTTGTATTGGATTAGTAGGATCGTGTCCGGTTACTCTAACTGATACTGCTTTCCACATTGGCGCTGTAGAAAGAAAATCTGTCGCTGTACTGGTATAGGCAGCAGGTTCACTTCCACCGGCAATTTTATAAAAAGCCACTACCTCCGGTCGTAAATTAGTAGTGGTATTATGTTCGGAATGAATCATGGTAAAACCGGTAGGAGTAGTAAATCCACTGATGGAATCAATCATTGAGCTTTTTGTCTGTGCAAAAAACAAAAGGATCAAATCACCAGCCACAACAGCATCAGGTCTGTTAACAGACACGGCTGTACCGATCCCAAAATTGGTTATTAGCCCTGAAGTGTGCCACACCGGCGCAGGCGCCTGCGCAAATCCAATAGCGGTTATCATTAGAAAAAACGAAATCAATACGGCAGAAAGCCAATATGATGAATGATTACGTTTAAATTGAAATCCAAAAAGAGCCGTACAGGACATACTAAATGGTATTGAAGGAGTAATTCTTTTGAAATTCACGATAGTAGAATTTTTTAAACTAAACAAATATTTAAAACTCATATTAATTTGCCAAACATTCCATGTAAAAGTCCTTTAACTATAAGGGAAAAGCTAATAACAAATTATTTTTCTAAAAATCAGCAAAGGTATTTTTTATGTTTAATCATCCTACTCAATTAAACAAACTAATATTTACATATCCTTACACATGGATACATTTAACTGATTTTAAATGAAAAAGATTAAAAAAAAGTGGGAATTAATTATTTAAATCTTTTTGTAATAAAGATTTTTTTTGCGTCTTGTAAACACACTTCTCATAATCCATCTTAAATGTAATAAAATTATCAACTTTTTTAATTCAGCCGGCAAAAATAGAATAATTATTAAAGAAAAAATAATAATCGCTATTTTTCGCTTGGGTATTTACTTAACATAGTTAATAACATATTAATTATTAGGAAATTAAATAGTGAATTTTTTTTTAAAGCCTCCATTCTTCACATCCAGTAAAAGCATTTATCAGGTTAAATCGCTTCTCCTCCACTCACCCATTCTCCTTTTTCTTTCGATCTATTTAAAACATTTATAATTTACCTCCTACCACAATTCGACCTAACAACTTTATGTAATTTTGTGGCGTAATTTTTTTTAAAAAGATGATTATGAACAGAAAAGTTGGTATCAGGCACGAAGACAAATACCTTATGGAGCGACGTAGCGCCTTAACGCCCCGACATGTTAAAAAGTTAGTCGGGCACGGTATAGAAGTACATGTGGAGCGATCTAAAAAAAGAGTATTTCACGAAAACGAATACAAGCATGCAGGAGCAGTAATAACTGACAACCTCTCAGAAATACCTGTGATATTTGGAGTAAAAGAGATTCCTGCATCGTGGTTTGAAGAGGAGAAGACCTACATCTTTTTTTCACATGTTATCAAGGGGCAGCCTTACAATATGCCGATGCTTTCCGAAATGATGGGCAAACGTTGTAATCTTATTGATTACGAACGTATTGTTGACGATTCGGGGAGGCGTTTGATATTTTTTGGCCGCTTTGCTGGTTTGGCCGGTATGATCAATTCCCTGTGGTCGTTTGGTGCAAGGATGAAAGTGCTTGGTGTTGAAACGCCATTCCTCAGGATCAAACAGTCAGTAAACTACCATTCTCTTGCCGATGCCGAACAGGCCATACGTGAAGTTGGTGAACTAATACGCGCTCAAGGATTACCCGACGAAATGGCGCCATTTACCATAGGGTTCACAGGTAGAGGAAACGTTAGTAAAGGCTCGCAACATATAGCCAACTTATTACCTGCTGTAGAAATCACACCTGCCGAATTGATTAATCTCAAGGCTTCGGGAAATTATTCAAACAAGCTGATATACAAAACCGTTTTTTATAAAGATGATATTACCGAACCCATTGAGCCAGGAAAACCTTTTAGCCTAAAAGAATTTCATCAACATCCCGAAAACTATAAAAACTCGTTCCAAAAATACCTTCCTCACCTCACCATCCTAATGAACTGTATGTATTGGGATGAGAATTTTCCACGTTTAGTCTCAAAAGACGATATAGAACAGCTATATAAGAAAGGTGATATGAAGCTCAAAGTGATAGGCGATGTTACGTGCGATCCCGATGGCTCGATTGAATTCACTCATAAAGGTACCGCTATCGAAGACCCCGTATTTGTTTATGATCCGGTTAATCGTACCCCTACAATGGGCTTTAAAGGAAATGGTATCCTTGTGATGGCTGTTGATATCCTGCCCAGCGAACTACCGCGCGACTCCTCAGAAGCATTTGGCGACGCGCTTATTGATTTCATCCCCGAAATAGTAAGAGCTAATTACAATGTAAGTTTCGAAAAATTAGAGCTTCCACCAGAGATAAAACGAGCGCTCATTCTCCATAAAGGGAAACTAACCCCTGATTACCAGTATCTTCAGAAATATCTCGATTGACATTAATATTTTTTAACAATTTATAAATCAATTTCGATGAAAAGAGTACTCATTTTGGGTGCAGGTCTTGTGGTGAAGCCAATAGTAGCCTACCTGCTCGAACGCGGTTACTATGTCACCGTTGCAACCCGCACAAAATCAAAGGCCGATAACATGATCGGCGGACTCAAAAACGGAAAATCTATCGCATGGACAGTAGATGATGAACCGGGACTAAACGACATGATAAAGGATCACGATTTGATAGTGAGCCTGTTACCCTGGGCATATCATGTTATAGTAGCCAAAATATGTATCACACATAAGAAAAACATGGTTACCACATCTTATGTAAAACCACCTATGCAAGCTCTTGATTCAGAAGCAAAAAAAGCTGGAATTATCATTCTTAATGAGCTTGGACTTGATCCGGGTATTGACCACATGTCGGCAATGCGTATCATTGACTATGTTCACAATAAAAAGGGTAAAATAGAAGAGTTTTATTCGCTCTGTGGAGCTTTGCCTGCACCGGAGGCCTGCGATAACCCCTTTAACTATAAATTCTCGTGGAGCCCAAAAGGGGTTGTAATGGCCGGTAACAACGATGGCCATTTCCTAAAAAGAGGAAAAGAAATATATATTGAACCGATAGACATATTTAAAAATCCATTCATCGTTGACTTTCCCGATGTCGGCGAACTTGAAGTTTATCCAAACCGCGACTCAATCCCATACATTAATATTTATGGTATCCCCGAAACAAAAACAATCTTCAGAGGTACCTTTCGATTCCCGAGATGGTGTGAAACATTGGACGCAATGAAACGCCTGCACCTGATCACCAGCGACGAATATGATTTCACCAATCTGACCTATGCCGGCTTTGTAGCTAAACTTATTGGCGAAAAAGATCCTACCGACATTCGGAAAAAAGCTGCGAAATATATTAATCTTCCAGCAGATAGCTACGCCTTTGATGCTATGGAATGGCTCGGACTATTTGACGACAAACCAATGGGACGGGGAAAAGATACGCCCTACGAAATCACCTCCGATATGATGATCAGTAAAATGATGCTAGGCTATAACGAGCGCGACATGGTTGTGATGCAACACACTTTTCTGGCATCATACCCCGATGGGTCAAAAGAGGTTATCAAATCGAGGATGCTCGATTTTGGTACCCCAGCAACCGACACAGCAATAGCCCGCACAGTAGCTTTACCTGCTGCCGTAGGCGTGGAGATGATACTCGAAGGTAAAATCAATGCCCGCGGAGTACACATACCAGTAATCCCCGAAATATACAACCCTATCTTAGATAGCTTAGAAGCATTGGATATAAGAATGATTGAAGAATACGGGTTACCGGAAAGTGAAAACATTCAATAACCCGTTAACCTCGCCGGATAACTTTAAATCATCCAATGAGTAATTCTTAGACCAACAGATAGATTAAAACGCCTTTGATGTAAAAACTTTATTATTGATAATGGAGGCGCTCCCGCTGGGAGCGCTGATTACAAATTAGACGATCTTCTCAGCCATATAATCACTGGAGCTATTAGCAATAAGAAAAGCGACAGCGCCATAAAAAGGCTTGTTTTCAAATTCAGGCATTTACTACTTCACTTTCCATATACTTTCATGACATGTATTAATATCTTGATGGTGAAGAGAGGTTTTAACTTCTATAAATACAACCTCCACTTTGTCAATAGCAATGATGTCGAATTGAAAAATTATTACCGTGTCTAAAACCTTTTACCTGCATCCAGAAACAACTCCTTTAAAAACCCTTTCTGACTATTGTAATTTTTTAGCGCCTTACTAAAACATAAGCCATACTTTATCAAAATCCAACTGCTGTGTGTTAAAAAATAACCCCGATTAAGTGTAATCAAATACTTAATCGGGGTTCAATCTAACCAATGTCTAATTATTTAGATTACTTCTTGGTCTTTTTCTTCTTCTTGTTCTTAGTTACTTTTCCGGCTTTTTTGGCCATCTTCTCTTTTATAACAGCTTGTGCTGCTGATAATCTTGCAATTGGAACACGGAATGGGGAACAGCTTACATAATCGAAGCCTAATGTATGACAGAACTCAACTGACGAAGGTTCGCCACCATGCTCGCCACAAATTCCAATCTTTAGGTTTTTACGTGCGTCACGACCTCTTTTCACAGCAACCCGCATCAATTGTCCAACGCCTTCTTGATCAAGAATTTGAAAAGGATCATTTGGTAATATTCCTTTATCAAGATAAACGCCAAGGAACTTACCAGCATCATCCCTTGAGTAACCATATGTCATCTGGGTTAAGTCGTTAGTTCCG
This sequence comes from Lentimicrobium sp., assembly GCA_012516825.1. Taxonomy (GTDB): domain Bacteria; phylum Bacteroidota; class Bacteroidia; order Bacteroidales; family 4484-276; genus RZYY01. Next base: position 10,564 of record JAAYWF010000033.1, read on the forward strand.
AATGAGAAAAACTCTGCCGATTGTGCAATCTCATCGGCCAAAAGGGCTGCACGAGGCACCTCAATCATGGTACCCACCATATATTCGATTGTATCTTTACGTTCTTCAAACACTTTCTCAACGGTCTCTCTAACAATATCTTCCTGCATTTTCATTTCACTAAGGCTACCGGTGAGCGGAATCATAATCTCAGGTTTTGTAACTATACCACGCTTTTTAAGATTAAGAGCAGCTTCAATAATGGCACGTGACTGTATTTCTGATATTTCAGGATAGGTATTACCTAAGCGGCAACCGCGATGTCCAAGCATTGGATTTATTTCATGCAGAGCCTCCACCTTAGCTTTAACAATACTTACATCAATATTCATCACCTTGGCCATCTCCTCTTGCTCTTTGTCATCATGTGGCACAAACTCGTGTAGAGGTGGGTCAAGCAGCCTAACTGTTACAGGCAAATCGTGCATAGCTTCAAATATTCCTTCAAAATCGCTACGCTGGATTGGCAAAAGTTTGTCTAAAGCTTTTCTTCTACCTTCTTCATCATCAGCAAGGATCATTTCGCGCATAGCCGTTATACGATTGCCTTCAAAAAACATATGTTCGGTACGGCACAACCCAATCCCGGTAGCGCCGAAATTTCGTGCTTTTAATGCATCCTTTGGGGTATCAGCATTTGTACGAACTTCCATTTTCGCAATACTGTCAGCTATTTCCATCAAACGATTAAAGTCGCCGCTAAGCTCCGGATCAATAGTGCCGATTTTTCCTTCATAAATTTCGCCTGTCGTTCCATTTAGCGAAATCCAATCACCCTCTTTCAGGTTTGCGTTATCAGTTTTAACTGTTCTGTTTTTATAATTGATCTTAAGGCTTCCGGCACCCGACACACAGCATTTACCCATTCCACGTGCAACAACTGCGGCGTGTGAAGTCATCCCACCGCGCGCGGTAAGAATACCTTCGGCAACGTTCATCCCGCCAAGGTCTTCCGGAGAAGTCTCAATGCGAACTAAAATCACCTTCTTACCTTGATTTGCCCACATTTGAGCCTCTTCGGCATTAAAAACTATTTGTCCGCTAGCAGCGCCAGGCGATGCCGGCAATCCTTTGGCAATGACATTTGCCTTTTGTAAAACAGCTTTATCAAATACGGGATGCAACAGTTCATTAAGCCTGTTTGGCTCGATCATTAATAAAGCTTCATTTTTTGAAATTTTATTCTCGCGATACAGGTCCATTGCGATCTTTACCATTGCCATCCCTGTTCGTTTACCACTACGTGTTTGTAATAGCCAAAGCTTATCTTCCTGAATGGTAAACTCCAGGTCTTGCATATCCTTATAATGATTTTCCAATTTACGCTGATATTTAAACAGCTCGTTGTAAGCTTTTGGCATCAACTCTTCAAGCGAAGGAAAAGAGGCGGCGCGCATCTGCTCACTAATACCCTGCAGTTTAGCCCACCTTTTTGAACCTTCAAGTGTGATTTGCTGTGGCGTTCTGATACCTGCCACCACGTCTTCACCCTGAGCATTAACAAGATATTCGCCATTAAAGAGTTTTTCACCGGTAGCTGAGTCGCGTGTAAAAGCAACACCGGTAGCCGAATGATTACCCATATTACCAAAAACCATGGCCTGAACATTCACGGCAGTACCCCAGGAAGCCGGAATATTATTAAGCTTGCGATAAGTGATAGCACGTTTATTCATCCAGCTATCAAATACAGCCATTATAGAACCCCATAACTGCTCCCATGGATCGGTAGGAAAATCTTTACCGGTTTTTTCCTTTATGGTAGCTTTAAACCTTTTAACCAGCTCCTTCAGATCATCAGTGGTCAAATCAGAGTCTTTTTCAACCTTACGTTCTTCTTTTAATTGATGTATTATCACTTCAAAGGGGTCTTCTTCAAAAATGGATTCCGGTTTAAGTCCCATTACCACATCGCCAAACATCTGAACAAAACGACGGTAGGAATCCCACGCAAAACGATCATTACCGGTTTTCAATGCAAGTCCTTCAACAGCTTTATCATTCAAACCCAAATTAAGCACAGTGTCCATCATACCAGGCATGGATGCCCTTGCCCCCGAACGAACAGAGAGTAACAACGGATTTTTGGAATCGCCAAACTTTGTTCCCATGATCTTCTCTAAGTTCTTGACTGCCTTATGCACCTCATCCTCGATGAGCTTAACTACGGTATCGCGTCCCTGCTCATTATAAATTGTGCACGCTTCAGTTGTTACAGTAAATCCCGGCGGTACAGGTATGCCTATCAGATTCATCTCTGCAAGGTTAGCTCCTTTACCACCAAGAAGATTTTTCATCGTTGCATCGCCTTCAGCTTTGCCATCACCAAAAAGGTAAACATACTTCAACTTGTCTTTACTCATAAATTAATGGAATATTAAGTTTATTACTTTTAAATTGATATTCAAATTGATAATATTAAAAAACTGACGCAAAAATAAAATTTTTGATGCACTTATTAAGGTAATTGGGTTCCTAATATTGTAAACCAATGCAAAAAAAGATTTAAGAAAAGATAAAAGAAAAGCTTAACGGTCATTTTACGTTTTGATTACTAACACTTTAAATAAGCAACAATACATACTAAAAGCGGCTTCTTACTTTTTCTTACCACTGAGACCACAACCATTGCCAGTTCAAAAAAGACTGAAGTGTTAATGAAATAAAACACAGAAACAGAGAGTCTTACTAATGATCAAAATAGAATAATACTCTTGTCTTCTTTTAAACTTTTCGTACCGTTACGGAGCATAAAATACTTGCATAAAAATTTTTTAACCCGAATTAGCAACAAAAAGCAGTTTTAGGCTAAACTATTTATTTGGTGAACCCAATATCTTTTTAAGGTTTGTTTAACACAAATACAAATAAGGATTACCTAAAAACGACAACAGTTATATTAAAGCCGATACTATCTCTTTTATTGAGTCAAAAATGACTTCAGTAGAGCCAATACCCTTAACTTCGACAAATTTCTTTTGTTTTTTATAAAAGTCAATCAATGGCGCTGTCTGATTATGGTAAACCTGCAACCGGTTTGATATTACTTCTTCAGTATCGTCCACTCTCCCTTCAAGCTTCGCTCGGCTTAACAGCCTTTTAACCACCTCATCACGATCTACCTCAAGTGATATTACAAGAGAAATAGAGGTATTACGCTTCTCAAGCATTGTATCAAGGCCCATTGCCTGAAAGTTAGTACGAGGGAAACCATCAAAAATAAATCCATTTTTACTTTTTTCTTTTTCAATGGCATTTTCAAGTAATTCCATCAAGAGGTTATCGGATACAAGCTCACCTTTTTCAATAACAGCTTTAACTTTAAGCCCAAGTGGAGTCTGATTTTTAATTTCCGACCTGAGAATATCTCCGGTTGAAATATGCGCCAGATTAAAACACTCAGCAATTTTTATTGACTGTGTGCCCTTACCTGAACCGGGAGGTCCAAACAATATTAGATTTAACATTGCAAAATCAATTTATTGTTAACAAAATAAAGATCAAATATACAGATTTGATAAAATATCGCTGCACGAAATAGTTTATTTTTGCTCCCAAGCTCAATTAGCTATGAGCTTTCTTAATTTTATTTTTCAACGACTGACGAATCAACTCTTTTCGCCATGCAGGATTCATTACCTGAAGCATGTTTAGTTTTTACAGGCTATGAAGAAGATCATTGCTTGGTAAGTACTCAACAAGAGGACTCTATCTTCCATGTAATTCAAACTACGCCAAAGGTTAGATTTATCACCAAAGATGCAGATACACCTGTAATTATCAAGCCCTTAACTATTGAACAGCCTGGATTTATCAATCAATTTTTTGCATTGCTCATTGCTGGAAGTATTTTGATTTACATCAGGCTTGTACGTAAAGGTTTTTATAAAAACCTTAAATCAGTGTTCAATTCGAGGTTACTTTTCAAACAAATGATTCGTGACAATTTGCTATTCCCATTACCTGTCAGGTTACTTTTATTTATTGCCTGTATGCTTACTTTTTCTGTGTTACTTTTTCAGACAGATGCAATATTTTTAACCGATGGCTACTATAATCAGGCTGAAGAGCTGATAAGACTTACTTTTTTCTTTACAGTCATTACAATAACAATTTCAGCAAAATACCTTACGCATTGGATAATTGGCCATATTTACAAAACTCAATCAATAACCAAAGAATACCTTACCAACTCATTTTATTACAATACTATTGGAACAATTATTTTAATTCCATTCCTGTTATTCTCCTCCATAACCCGATCAGAAATTGCGCTCTATTTTATTTTTTCTATCGCATTGATTCTAATTCTTTTAAGAACCTACAGGTCTCTTACCCTATTAATAGGATTTGAAGAATTTTCGGTTTATCAAAAATTTGTCTATTTTTGCACGCTTGAAATTTTTCCTTGGTTAGTTATTTACAAATTAATCACAGGAAGGGTTTTTGAGCAATAAAAACTTAAATGTCAGGAGTTTAAGCAAATTTTATATTGATGATCAAGAATATACTTATATCACAACCGCAGCCAGTGGAAGCGGTAAAAAACCCATACAATGAATTGGCCACCAAGTATGATCTTAATGTGGATTTCCATCAGTTTATAAAAATAGAAGGAGTTCCTGCAAGAGAATTTCGTAAAACAAGGATCAACATCCTGAACCATACTGCCGTTATCTTGACGAGCCGCAACTCGGCTGATCATTTTTTTCGGCTTTGTCAAGAGATGCGTGTGGTAGTGCCGGAAACCATGAAATATTTCAACATATCTGAGTCAACCTCGTATTACCTACAAAAATATGTACAATTCAGAAAGAGAAAGATATTTCATGGTCACCAGAATTTTAATGACCTTCTTGAGATTATTAAAAAATATCCCAACGAAAAATTCCTCTTTCCTTGCTCTGACATCCATAAGCAATCCATCCCGAAAATGTTAGAAAGCAATAAGGTAAAATTTACCAAAGCTGTTATGTACCGTACACTTGCTGCTGATCTGTCGGATGTTGATATCAACAAATATGATATGATTATCTTTTTCAGTCCTATTGGAGTACAGTCACTTAAAATAAATTTTCCTGGCTTTAAGCAAGAAGATAGATTGATTGGCGTTTTTGGGCCTGCCACAGCAAAAGCCGTAAAAGATGCAGGATTGCGCCTCGACCTCAATGCACCAACCAAAACAGCTCCCTCGATGACTATGGCGCTCGACCAATATTTAGAAAAACTATATAAGAAAAACGGTATTAAGATATTATCGTAATCTCACAACAGTTTTGTTAATATCTTGCTAAATAACTGTTAAATCCTCTTGGTAATCGCCAAAATGGAAAATTTATGCAGCTCAGCCAACGATTTAGGAAAAATGAAAGGCTTTGCAGCCGATATCTCATTGAGAAGCTCTTTAAAGAGGGAAGCTCATTTTTAGTCTTTCCTATCAGGGTTACTTACTTTCAGATTGAAGGAAGGGAGATTGCAAGATTAAAATCGCCACTTCAAGTTATGTTTTCTGTTTCGAAAAAAAGATTTAAGAAATCAGTTCAAAGAAATAGAATCAAACGTTTGATGCGCGAGTGCTGGAGAATCAACAAATCACCACTAACAGAAAAGATAAATAAGCATGAAAAACATATTATCGTAAGTCTTGTTTTTATAGGAGAAAGCATACCAGATTTTGCACTCCTAAACACAAAAATAATATCAATCATAAAACGTTTAAACCACTTAATAATTGGAAACAATACACACCTGCCAAATGAAAAATAGTATAACAATGAACCGAATTAATGGACGCCTAATTATTTTTTATTTTTTTCTTTTCTTTTCTTCGTTGCACCTTACAGCTCAGGATCGCAGCAACGATTTTGAAATCATTAAAAACCTCGACATCTTCACCGAGATCTATAAGCAGCTCGACATTCATTATGTTGATCCGATTAGCCCCGGGCAATTGATGAAAACAGGCGTAGATTCAATGCTTGGCACACTCGACCCCTTTACCAATTTCATACCCGAAGCTGACATTGAAGATGTTACATTAATGACTACCGGGCAATATGGAGGCATTGGCGCTATCATTCAAAAACAGGGTGATTTTGTTACTATTTCAGAGCCTTATGAAGGATTTCCGGCTGATAAAAGCGGACTGATAGCAGGGGATAAAATTCTTGAAGTTGACGGACAATCGGCAAAGGGAAAAAATACCGAAGAGGTTAGCAAAATTTTAAAAGGAGAACCCGGCACAACTATTCGCCTGCTAATATCCCGTGAAGAAACAGCCAAACCATTTGAGGTACTTGTAAAACGTGAAAACGTAAAAATTGATAATATCCCCTACTATGGGATGCTCGAAAATGGAGTTGGATACATCAAGCTATCTGGATTTACGCAAGATGCCGGACGCGAAGTAAAAAAAGCATTTACCGAACTAAAAGAAAAAAACGACCTTAAAGGTTTTATTTTAGACCTTCGCGGCAATGGTGGCGGCTTGCTCAACGAAGCTGTTGATATTGTTAACATTTTTGTTGACAAAGGTGAATTAGTGGTAAGCACAAAAGGGAAAGATATAGCAAAAAACAAATCTTATAGCACTCACACCAAGCCCCTTGATACTGAAATACCTATTGTAGTGCTTGTTGACAGAGCATCAGCATCAGCATCGGAAATTGTATCAGGCGCCATCCAGGATCTCGACAGAGGGGTGATAATAGGCCAGCGAACCTATGGCAAAGGATTGGTACAGAATGTACTGCCGTTAAGCTACAAATCAAAATTGAAAATCACGGTTGCCAAATACTATATTCCAAGCGGCAGATGTATTCAAGCCATTGACTATTCACATCGCGATGAGGAGGGACACGCCTATAAAGTACCCGATTCGTTGATTTCGGAATTTACAACAAAAAGCGGCCGGAAAGTGTACGATGGCGGCGGTATTGATCCGGATGTTACAATAGAGCCACAAAAATTCAACTCAATAACACAAGCTCTCTTCACAGAGTTTATAATCTTTGATTATGCCAATAAATTTCGCAGGGAACATGATAAAATTGACGATCCGGAAAAGTTTGAAATCACAGATGATATTTACAACGATTTCATCAAATTTGTTGATTCACGAAATTTCGACTATACTACAGAGAGTGAGATTGCTGTAAATACGCTTAAAAAAATTACCGAAAAAGAACATTACCTCAATAGTGTAACACCTGAATTAGAAGCATTAGAAAAAAAACTAATGCATAATAAATCGGAAGACATAATCACACACAGAGATGAGATCAGCGAAATCCTTAAAATTGAAATTGCAACCCGCTATTATTATCAGAAAGGCAAAATAAAGGCAAGTCTTAGCAACGATCCGGAGATAAAAAAAGCAATAGTATTGATTGGTAACCAACAAGAGTATAACAACATTCTTTCAAGCACAACTAAAAAATCTTCAATGAATTAATCATACGATATCATGCTTGGCATTTGTTTTAACATAAATTTCCAACACTCGCCGATTAATAGGTATTAATTAATAGTTTTAAGCTGACATTATTTA
>JAAYWF010000256.1 GCA_012516825.1 Lentimicrobium sp.
TTAAGTAGAATTAGAAAAAAACTCCTATAAATTCATTTTTTATCTTAGGGTAAGTTTTTTAATGATCATACAAGTTAATTTTGCAAAAAATTAATTAAAAATGAAAGTAAGTATGAAAAAATTGTGGATTGTATTACTTATGTTTTTGTCAGTATCGGTAGGTATTGCACAAAATGATTTAGTGGAAACAGTAAGAGGCGTAGTGGTTTCGGGCGACCATACTCATGAGTTGATTCAGGCGTCAATATATGTCGAGGGGAGCGAACCCGGAATAGGAACGATAACGGATGAACAAGGTAATTTTACTTTCAGCGTTCCCGTTGGAAGACAAAAATTAAGATTCAGTAGTGTTGGATTTCTTTCGCAAACAATTGACATATTGGTAAATACAGGTAAAGAAGTTGTGCTGAATGTAGTGTTGGAGCCCTCCTCTGTTGAGCTACAAGGCGTAGAGGTGGTGGCAAGACACGATAAAAGTCGTCCGATTAACAAGTTGACTGTAACAGGAGCAAGAACTTTCAGCACGGAAGAAACCTTTCGGTTTGCAGGTTCGCTGGGTGACCCGGCTCGTATGGTGCGTAGTTTTCCAGGAGTTATTCCTGCCAACGATTCACGAAATGATATTATCATCAGAGGCAACTCCCCCATAGGCGTTCAGTGGTCGCTGGACGGTGTGGAGGTTCCTAATCTGAATCACTTTAATACAGGCATAGCTATGACGGGTGGACAGGTTACCATGCTTAATACCAATTTGCTCTCAAATTCAGACTTTTACATGAGTGCGTGGCCAGCATCCTATGGCAATGCAATGGCGGGGATATTCGACTTGAAAATGAGAAAGGGTAACAGCAAAAAACATGAATTTTGGGGACAAATGGGGTTTAATGGTTTTGAACTCGGTTCGGAAGGCTATTTTTCAAAGAAAAGTAATTCGTCCTACCTTGCATCGTATAGATATTCTATTCCTGACTTGATGGAGAAGATAGGATTTTATACAGGTATAACACCAAAATATCAGGATTTTACAATGAAACTTGATTTCGATATTAATAAGAAAAATAACCTTTCTGTAATTGCATTATACGGAAGTAGCGGAATTAGCTTTGTAGCATCGGAAGTGGAAGATGTAGATATAGATGAGAATTTATTAAAACAAATGGACCAACGTATAAAGATAGATGCGAAAACATACGTTCTTGGAACTACGCATACCATTGATTTTACTCCGAAAACAAAGCTTACTACACTACTCTCTTTTGTAAGAAGCGATACCCATATGCCGGTTGATACAATGTCTCTGATTCAGCCGAATGCAGAGTGGAAATTGGTATGGGACGAACAAGCATTAGAAGATAAATATTCACTCTACTCAAAAATAGAACATCGTTTTTCTTACACTTCATTAATAGAAGCCGGAGTGAAGTATGACTTTTATGATGTAGATTATTTAGAAAAAGAGTCGGTATCTGATGAAATGGAGGTCTTTACTAATGTTGACGAAGAAGGAGCTTTCGGTCTTTGGCGTGCTTATGCGCAATACAGGCAAAATGTAACATCGAAGTTGCTGCTCACAGGTGGTTTACATGGGATGTATTTTGATTTGAACAAAACTTATGCGGTAGAACCACGGTTTGGTATTCGTTATACACCTGCTTTAAAACATACCTTTGCATTGGCGAGCGGATTGTATAGTCAGATGATCCCACGTTCGTTTTATTTTATCAGAACGCTCACTCCTCAAAATGAAATAGAATACAGCAATAAGAATCTGGGATTTATGAAGAGTGCACATATTGACTTTTCATATAGCTGGGGCTTTGCTCCCGATTGGCATGTGAAAGCAGAGGTTTACTATCAGGACCTGTATAATATTCCTGTGAAAGACGACCCCAATGATAATTATACTATCCTACAAGCTGGTGGAGCTGGCGAAAATGTGATTATGCGTGAGGGAAATCTTATTAATAAAGGTACGGGGAAAAATTATGGGATCGAGTTTACAATTGAAAAATTTATGAGTAAGAATTATTACTTGTTGTTTAATTCTACTTTGTACAGATCAACATATACCAACGGATTTAATAATAAAGAATGGAGCACTATTTTCGACGGAAAATATCTGTTTAACCTTGCTTCAGGTTATGAACTGCCACTTAAGAAAGGGTGGACAATTTTTGCTGATATAAAAGGTTCATTGGCAGGTGGTACACGCTACACTCCCGTGTTAGAGGAGGAGAGTAAAATAGAGCGTAAAGTAGTGTTTGATAAAAATCGCACGAATGAACTGCAACTACGAAACTATTTCAGAACAGACTTACGAATAGGTTACAGGAAAAACCGGAAGAAATTTACAGATGAACTTGCTCTTGACCTACAAAACTTAACAAACCAAAGAAATATTTACAATTTGATGTATGACATTGATGAAGGCACTTACAAAGAAATGCTGTTGCAAGGATTTGCTCCAATGTTAACGTATCGAATTAATTTTTCATTGTAAATCAACGCTCTCGGAGTGAGGGACACAGAAAGTTTTTTAATTTGTTGAAATGGGGCTGCCTCAATAGTAAAGACAGCTTTTGGGTACTTATAAGGCACCATCGAGTTTGGACGATTTAGCTGTTCGAGTGTCAATTTTTCGAACGAAGCGGGCGCAGTTTTGGTTTTTTTTGCTTCGTTTTTTTGTGTCAAGACAAAAAATGAAGATGGTAACGAGATGCATGTCTCTGTCTCGGAATTAAGAACTATTTAATAATCTGATAGTCTAATTTAAAATTTATATTGATCATGAAATTAAAGGATGTTGCACTTCTATTGTTAATCATTGTTTTAACAACTTCATTGATTTTTGTAGGCAAATGGACAAATGGAATTGTTATTTTCGACAACCTGTCTGGACTGATAAATCAGCAAATAGCATATCAAGCAATCACGCTTTTATACACAATTCTTTTCTTGTTTATTTTATGGTGGTTTAAAAGGGCAGAATTTCAAAGCTATTTTAGAAAAGGGAATATCTCTGCTGAAATAAGTCCCGTACCTATGGTTGGAATAAAACCGAAACCGAATGAAAACTGGTTTCATTTTGGGCGAAATATCGGAATAATCATCTATGTTGTTACAGCCATAGTTATCTATTTTCAGATTATAAAAGGAAATGAAATATCAGGCAGCAACATACTAACTATTTTGCTTTTTAGTATTGTTTTTTCATTGTCCAATTCCTTTGTAGAAGAGAGCATTACGAGATTAGGTGTGGTGGTAGTACTCAAAGGCAAACTAAAAGAAAGAACCATACCGCTGATTTCAGCTCTGATATTTGGGATAGTTCATTATTGGGGAAATCCGGGCGGAATTGCCGGCGTAATAGTAGCCGGATTTTTAGGATGGTTTTTAGCAAAATCAATACTCGAAACCAAAGGCATTTTTTGGGCTTGGTTGATACACTTCGTGCAAGATGTAATTATTTTTTCGGCACGTTTCTTAGTCACCCCTTAACACTCTTTCTTTTTCACTTATAAAAATGAAAGATTTAAAAACAGGAATTACGCTTGTAGTATCATGTAATGTGCTAAATGTATCGAAAGGCTTTTTTACTGCTATTGTATAAAGTGTTTCTGGTGAAAAATGTGTTGCATGTTTAAGTTGTTATCATAGCTGTCCGGAAAAAAGATAGGTATATCATCCAAGAAAAAAGCATTGGCACCGGCCATCTGTTAGAATTGAGCCATTTGACAGATGTTTGTATTAAATACAATTAAATAAGAAAGAGTAAAAATCGTCTATGATAAAAAATGACATACGAATGTTGTAAATTTGCTTTGTAAATTAGTTGTTAACACTATTTTGCGGTTGCTCCAACCCTCTTTGCGCAAGGTTAGAATTTGTTTCAAAACCATAGGATCAAGTTTATTTGCCATAGCTTATCTCGTTTGTTTTTGAGATAGGATAGACTGGTCTTTTGGGGTGGCACAAATCAAACCGGAATATCCACAGATGTTTATTAAATTTTAAATTTATATCCATTTTAAATAATTTACTTTCATTAGGTTGAAGCTTTCATTTGGTTAATTTTGCAGAAATTTCAAACACATAGAACTAAAGGTTCTACTTTAATAATTTGATTTACAATTTTATATAAATTTTTATGTCCATTACATTAGACAGGTTTAGCCTGAATAAACAATTGAAAGTAACAGGTCAGATACAAAAGGTTGGACTTATCGGTTGTGGGGCTATTGGGCAGGAGATAGCTTTGCTTATCAGTCAAAAGGGTATTGAGGTGGTTTTTATTGATCTTGATGAAGAGTTAATTGAAACTATTCTCAAAAGTATGTCGGATCAACTTGATATCATAATCAACCGCTGGGGAATGACAGGTAGTGAAAAAAAATTGGTTATGTCGCGTATTAACGGTTCTATCCATTACCACGATCTTGCCGATTGCGATATTATTATCGAAACGATAAATTCGCAGAAGCCTGGAGCGAACTTAGAAGAACGGTTAGAGGTTTTAAGAAAAGTGGAGGCAGTAGTAAAACCCGACACAGTGATCACCTCTAATACTGCGACAATGATGATTTCCGACCTTGCCATTGCACTTGAACATCCGGAGCGCTTGTTGGGCATGCATTTTATAAGTCCGGTGTCAAGAATTAATTTGGTGGAGGTTGTGTCGCATTTTCACACCAATGAAGCCTCCTTCCTCACTGTAAAAAAGTTTGCAGGAATGATTGGCAAAAAAGTTATAAAAATCAATGAATCGCCTGGAAACATAAGTACAAGAATGATAGTAGCCATTATCAATGAAGCTTGCGATATACTTACTGAGGGAGTTGCTTCGGTAGCTGAAGTGGATGAGGTGATGATGGAAGTTACAGGGAATACCGTTGGCCCATTCGAAATGGCCGATCGTTACGGAGTGGATAAAATTCATAAATGGATGCAAAACCTTTACCATGAGTTTGGTGAATTGAAATATAAACCTTCACCGATTATCTCTAGGATGGTAAGGGCAAAAATGTTTGGAATGCGTGTGGGAGAAGGTTTTTATAAATGGGATGGGAACATGAAATCAATAAAAACCGGTAGTATCAAAAATTTAGGACGTGACATGTTTTAATGATTTAAACTGTAATAAAAAGAGACAATGAAAATTATCGTTTTAAACTGCGGAAGTTCATCAATTAAATATCAACTTTTTGAGATGCCTCAGGTTGAGGTGCTTGCAAAAGGAATTGTAGATAAGGTAGGCCTAAAAGGGGCATTGATCAAGCATGAACGTAACGACGGAAAGGAGTTAAAAGTAGAAGGCGAGATATTGGATCATAAAAGCGGGATAGAATATTTGCTTGGCGTTTTGACAGACTCTGAATTTGGTAGCCTGAAAAGCTTAAAGGATATTGACGCCGTAGGCCATCGTGTTGTGCATGGCGCTGAAGATTTCAGCGGGAGTGTGGCAATAACTCACGAAGTAATACGAGCATTGGAAATCTCCACGGATTTGGCTCCTCTGCATAATCCGCCAAACCTCAAAGGGATTTATGCTATGCAACAGCTTTTGCCTGATGTCCCTCAGGCGGGTGTCTTCGACACGGCGTTTCATCAAACTATGCCGGAATATTCGTATCTGTACGGAATTCCTTATTCGCTTTACGAAAAACATAAGATACGCCGTTATGGGTTTCACGGAACCAGTCATAAATATGTATCGGCCAGAGCTTGTGAAATATTAGGAGAAGATATCGCAACTAAAAAAATTGTAACCTGTCATCTTGGTAATGGAGCTTCGATGGCGGCAATACTGTATGGTAAGTCGGTAGATACCTCAATGGGTATGACCCCGATAGAGGGTGTGATGATGGGCACGCGCTGCGGCGACCTTGACGTGGGGGCTTTGTTCCACATAATAAATAAAGAAGATATATCCTCAAAAATTGCAAACACTTTAGTCAATAAGTTTAGCGGAGTATTAGGCGTTTCGGGAGTATCATCCGATATGCGTGATGTAAAGAAGGCGGCTGATGAGGGTAATCACAGGGCTAAGATGGCTCTACAGATGTATGCTTATCGCGTAAAAAAATATATCGGCGCCTATGCTGCTGCAATGGGAGGCGTAGATATCATTGTATTTACCGGAGGAATTGGAGAAAACGATTGCGATACCCGTGCTAAAGTAATCGAAGGTCTTGAATTTTTGGGTGTGGATTTTGATTTTGAACTTAATAAGGGCTTACGAGGAAAAGAGGTCGTACTTACATCGCCATCATCTAAGGTTAAGGTTTTGGTAGTGCCAACAAATGAAGAGATGATGATTGCAAAGGACACCTACAACATCGTTACCGGAAACTAAATAAAATAGTTTTTTATGAAGTTTCAATCCCTATTTAGCTCATCAAACTAA
>JAAYWF010000257.1 GCA_012516825.1 Lentimicrobium sp.
GAACAATATCGTAATGATTCTTTTGCGGTAGATTTAAAATTCACTAAGAATGAATTCCCGGTTAAAAAAGGTCAGCTTATTGCAAAATCCGGAAATTCAGGCTCTTCCGGCGGGCCGCATATCCATTTTGAGATCAGAGATACTAAAGAAAAAACAACTATCAATCCTCTATTTTTTGGTTACAAAATAAAAGATTATACACGACCCCAAATCAAGAGATTGTTAATATACCCCTATGGGCCTAACAGTAGCGTAAATGGAAAAAACATATTTCATGAAGTGGCTTTGGCCGGCTGGGGGCTTAATCTTCATCCTAAACCCGGGCAAGATACTATAAACGTTTGCGGCAAGGTATATTTCGGTATAGAGGCGTTTGATCGCCATAACGATTCACAGATGGACAATGGAGTATTTTCCATAAAATTAATGATAGATTCTGTATTGATGTACAGCCACAAAATGGAGAAGTTTGATTTTGAGGAATCACGACAAATGCTCGCATTAGTTGACTATCCTTATCTGATTAAAAATAAAAAAAGAATACAACGATCCATAATATTGCCGAATAATGAGCTTCCCATATATAAAAATGTAAAACATAGAGGCATCTACAGGTTCGATAAGTCTAAAATTTATCAGGTAAAATATGTAGTTGGCGACATTGAAGGTAATGAATCCGTATTGACTTTTCATATCAAAGGAAATAACGATGGAGTAAGTTTTATACCAAAAATACCTTTTATTACTAAAAATGAGACCATAATGCGTTGGGACTCTCATAATGTTTTTAAGAGAGAAGGCATACTTATCGAAATACCTAAAAAAGCATTATTCGATACGCTTCACTTTAAGTTTTCAATTAATAAACCTCAAAACGGTGGTTTTTCTCCGGTTTATCATATCCATGATCCTTATACTCCGCTCTTAAAGAGTTATAAGCTTGCTATCAAACCGACTGGCTTTGATCCAGCATTAAGAAATAAGCTGCTGATTGTAAAGTTAGATACTAAAAATGAGAAACCGATTCCTGCAGGCGGTAAATGGGATGGCAGATTTTTGACAACAAACGTTAGAGAATTTGGTAGTTACACAGTGTTAGCCGACACTAAACCTCCTACTATAAAGCCTGCAAATATCCAAAACGGGAAAAATATCTCGGGGCAAGGTTCAATAAGAATCACTGTAACAGACGATCTGGCTGGGATTGAAACCTTTAGGGCAACTATGAACGGCAAATGGATTTTGATGGACTGGGATCCTAAAAGGAATCTGTTAGAATATAAAATTGATGAACATACCAAAAAAGGTAAAAACACCTTCCGGCTTTCAGTGGTTGACACACGAGGAAATGAAGCTGTTTATGAGGCAACCCTTTACAGATAATTGATACTTTGAAAATAATAACCCTTGATCTTGATAAAGATTTAGGCCTTCTTTGGATGAAAGCTATTTTTGGTTAGATAGTAATTTGTAATCCAAAATATAAGCTCCTACCCGCTGCGGGATAGAAAAATCGGGTTTCATTAAGCAAGTACCCATTTGTGCTATACGAATTATTTAGAATATTATTAACATCAAAATTCAGGGTCAGCCATTTGTACCGATAATTGATTCGTGTGCTTAAAACCCCATAGGCATCCAACTTCGAACTGTTTTCGATATCAATATAAATTCCCGATGCCCCATGATGTACTAAAGAGCCGCCAACCCCGTGATCGGGAGAATAGACAACCCCTATTGACTGGGATAATCCCGGCGCATTTGGTAGGTATTTCCCTTTAAACATCCCTGTGCCCACTGTCGCCTTTACGGAATTTATATTAATAAATCCTTTCCAACTATTTTTATATAGCAAACTTATCATAACCTCAAGCCCTGCATGACGTGTTTCTTGGTGATTGACGTATTTGAGATTTTTATAATCGAAATCAATTTCATTCTTCACATCAATAACAAATCCTGTTAGGCTGATCTCACCGGTAAATTTCTCTGAAAATCTGTAAAACTGATTTATTCCCAACTCATAATTCTTGTTATATTGTTGTTTTAGCTCTCCATTCGAAAAAGGAGCGCCTTGTATAACCTCCATTTGATAAGTACCTGACCCGGCGGGATAAAAAACGGCATGGCTCAACCTTGTCAGATCTGTTCGTTGATATATAGTAGGCAACTTAAAAGCGTTACTATAGCTAATGATAATATTCCCTTTGTAGTTAAACGTCTCTCCGGAACTCAAATTTAATGACAACCTTGGACTTAAAGCATTGTAAGTTCTTGTCATCGAAGTATCTGCAACCGGAATGTCGCTGCTGAAATCTTCCGAAATATTATCATATCTCAAACCGGCAAAAAAGTTCAAATTATCAAAAATCCTTATTTGACTACTTATAAAAGCTGCCGATCGAAATCGGAATCCGTTACCTGCAAACTCCGGTTCGTCTATCTCCTGATATCCTTTTTGATAATCGTATTCAAAACCTTTAAAAAGCTTATTTACAGAATTGTCAAAAATGTTAAGATCAGCTTCAACTCCTCCTATCAGCTTAAAACCAACTTGTGGGTTATTATGAAAAATCCTTATAGAAATCCCGCCATGATCGTCAGAAACGCTTCTTTTTAATGTATTGGCATAGAGGGTGGTGTCATATACGTCAATAGGTTTTAAATTAAATGGGTCGAGCGCTAATGGTGGTTCTGCAAAGCTTTTTGTCTCTTTCAATTTTTTTAAACTATATGCTAATACAGCTTCTAAATTGGTTTTTTTATCTACTTTTTGTTTAAAGTCAAGTTTAAAAAGATGCCGGTTGTTTTCTATTTCATCATGATGATAACAAGGCGCTGAGGCTTTAGGGTCTTCTTTTATCATTCTTTCGCTGGCCGGACCTGCAATTCCAAAATTGAGTAACTGATTATAAATGCTAAGACCAAGCGATGAATTGTTTCTGAGGTTAATATTTACTCTTCCTCCAAAAGTCGTTGATCTCCAATTGCTATTTTCTCTATAACCATCACCCCTTCTGTCATTTATATAAAGGCTGTAGTTTACCTTTTCAGAGTTTGCACCATAAACTACGCTTTTAGTCTGATTTTTAAATGAACCAATTCCTGTCTTAACAGCAATCACTCTCTTTTTGTTAATCTCAGTACGTAGATTTATAGCGCCTCCAACGGCAGGGTCGCCATAAAGCGCCGATGAGCCACCTCTTAAAACTTCTATTGAGCTGATGATTGATAAAGGAAGAAAATTCCAGCTTACAAACCCAATCTCCTGATCATTGATCGGGATACCATCAACCATTAATATTACTGACTCCGATCCAAGCAAATAACGAAATCCTCTAATGCTAAGTTGAGATTGCAAACCAGAACCGTCGGTGGCAGAGGGAGAAATTCCAGGTAAATAAACCAATGTGTTGGAAAGGTCATTTGCCGGCAAGCATCGTACCTCTTCCGAATCTGTTTTACTTACCGGAGCGCCTGAATCTATAATTCGACTTCCAAAACCTTCAGAAATATCAGTTTTTTTATCAAGATGAATTGCGGTAGCAGAATCCGGTAAGTTGTGATTACCTTTTAGGAAAGGAGAAGCCTGCAAATCAGAGATTGCAGCAAAAAGAAAAAGTAAGCACATTACTGAGACAGAAAAAAAACCTTGAACCATAAATCAATCAGATTGTAAATATCGGTTTAGCAAAATTATCATTATTATTCTGACCCACTATATTCGTTAATAACCAGATTAACAGATCATCTTTTCCACATAATCTCAATCTATTTAGCTAAATTGAAACAAAAAGTTTTGAAATTTTCAAAAAAGTGTACTTTTGCGCCGGAGAGTTGGCAGAGCGGTCGATCGCGGCGGTCTTGAAAACCGTTGACCTGAAAGGGTCCGGGGGTTCGAATCCCTCACTCTCCGCTAACTAATCGAGGCATTCATTAATTACGCTCTTTACCTCGTTGCTTTTTACAATTGCATTTTACCGGTTTTAAGTTTTCTCTTCCCTACCCTCCTATTTTCAGGAAGCTTAATCCACCCACACGCCTCATCATAATTTTCCATGTCAACAAACAACTGCGATAACCAAAAAAAACCGAATAACAGAGTAGGAGAAATAAAGTAAAACTTTAGAAATATATGTAAAAATAAAGTTACACTTTAGATTTACATAGAGCCATGCTTTGCTTTAAAGTTGTTTGTTTTAAAACTCGAACAGTGTAAACTTAAAATTGGCTTCCTGCATATTTAAAATTTATGTCCTGTAAATTTAAAATATTGTTTATTGTTAATTGCTAATTAATCATTGATAACCTTACATTAACTACCTGATCTGCAATTAAGACTAAACACGCCGCGGGCGTTGAGCGTAGTCGAAACGCCCAACTTTACATTAACTGCATGACCAGCAATTGAAACGCCTCTCATCGGATGAACCCAAGTCATCCGATGAAAGGCTACCTTTAGCAATTAGCAATGTGCAATTAACAACTTAAATTGGCTGCCTGACCTGTAATTGA
>JAAYWF010000258.1 GCA_012516825.1 Lentimicrobium sp.
ATTTTATCACATAACCGACCCTGAGATGCTGAAAAAAATATCCCATGCTTGCCTGGATCAAAAAGCAACAGAAACAGCTAAACAAATTGTGGTTTTCGTAACTCGCAGAGATTTACATCGTAAACGTTCAAAGGCTAATTTGGAATTTGAAAAAGGGAATATTGCTCGTAATAGTCCACCGGAAAAACAAGAGAGGCGATGGAAAGATCGCCAACTTTACTACAACCGCTTGATACCGTTTATGTACGGTCGTTTTTTCGGATTGCTTGGAATTTTTAGGAAGATTCTTACTGCATCTATCAGTCTTTTCCGTCCAATGGCAACATCGTTTTCTGAAAGTGATATGCGTGTGGTTGTACATAAAACTTGTGGTTTGGCGGCACAGACTTTTATGATTGCAATGGCTGAAATCGGTTATGATACGTGTCCATTGGAAGGGTTTGACAGCCGTAGGGTAAAAAAGTTACTCAAACTGCCTTGTAGCGCCGAAATCACTATGGTGATCCCTTGTGGAATTAGAAAAGGAACATGTGGAATTTGGGGAGAACGGTTTAGGGTACCGTTTGAGGAGGTGTACAAAAATATATAGTTAGATTTAGTAATAACCCAAATATTAGAATAAAATCTTCATAAAAACTTAACTCCTTTTCTTTCGTACCTAAGTGTGATATGGGTATTTTTGTATCAAATACAAATTATAACTGTATGAGAACAAGAAATCTATTAGTTTGTTTATTGCTCATCCTTTCGGCAGGCGCTTTAGTTGGAGGAGGCGCTTTTTTGGTGTTTCCCGAAGGATGGATGGAAATGACACCCGAATTGGTTTTGCAACATTCGCCTTTTAAAAATTTTCTTATACCCGGACTGATTTTGTTTACTGTACTTGGGTTGATGCCGATTTTTGTTGTTTGGGGACTGATAAAACGCAAGGATTGTAAGTTTGCACAGGCTTTAAACCTACTTCCCGATATGCATTGGGCTTGGACTTGGTCGGCGTACATAGGTTTTGCACTTATTATTTGGATTTATATGCAAGTCTATTTCCTGCAAGGTTTTCACTGGCTACACTCGTTTTATTTTTTCTATGGTGTTTTACTATTAGTTATAGTGCTTTTAAAGCCGCTACGTAAACGCTATTCTGTAAAAAATAAAACTAATTGATTCGAACAAGTATTTATGAGAAAATTAAAGAATACCATACTTCTTTAACTGTTATATGGGTTATTATGTTACTTTTATCACTGTTATGATTTTCACAAGTTGTGCCAATAGCGAAAATTGTTTTTGTTAAAGATAAATCTGAAATTATTAGAAAAAATAAATAATAAAGCCAATTGAATTAAAATTAAAATGAAAGAGATAGCAAAAGAATTTAAAGCCATTTTCGATCCTTTTTATCAAGCGCCTATAGAGGTTTGGGAATATTTTGTACAACATGGCGAAGTTGTCGAAAAGCAAAAAAACGATATCCTAAAAAGATACAACGAACGAGCCGACGTTTTTTATTTTATTCTCAAAGGTTCGGGCGGTATTTTGTTATTTTCAAATAACAATTACATCTGCATTGACCTGTGTTACGAAGGCGATTTATTGGTTGATTATATGTCTTTTCTTACCAACCAACCTACTGAAATTGAAGTTATTTGTTTTGAAAAATGCAGACTATTCAGCATTAGTCGTGAAAAATTTTTTGAGCTTTCACAAACCAATTACGGTAGAATTATTTGCCAAACAGCAGCCGAAAATTTGTTCATTCAAAAACAGATGCAACAAATCGAGATTTTAACAAAAACAGCCAAACAACGATATAGTGAAATGCTTGAAAAACAACCACATATATTACAACGAACACCCAATAAACACATTGCTTCCTACCTGGGAATTACACCCGAAAGTTTAAGTAGAATTAGAAACAGAATTTTCAAAAAAACTAAAGTCTTAACTTAAGTCATCGTTTTTAGAATCATATAGTCGGAATTTTGCCTCTTCAAGTAAGAAAAAATGAAAC
>JAAYWF010000259.1 GCA_012516825.1 Lentimicrobium sp.
AATAACAATTAAAATTTATCCAAAACTTAAAATAGCTTTGCGTATTATTTCTATAGCATCATACAATTGCTCTTCGGTAATTACCAACGGTGGAGCAAAACGGATAATATGTTGATGAGTAGGTTTTGCCAACAGTCCTAATTCAGCCATTTTAAGACAAACATCCCAAGCCTCTTTTCCATTCTTTGGCTTAATAACAATGGCATTAAGTAATCCTTTACCACGAATCAACTCAATCATATCCGATTTTATCTTTTTAAGCTCGTCTCTAAATATCTTACCCAGCTTTTCGGCACGTTCGGCGAGTTTTTCTTCTTTAATGACTTCAAGTGCTGCAATGGCAACCTTAGCAGCAATAGGATTACCGCCAAAGGTAGACCCATGTTGGCCAGGCTTAATAACCATCATAATCGGATCGTCAGCTAAAACAACTGAAACCGGAAATACTCCGCCGGAAATGGCTTTACCTAAAATTAACATATCAGGACGTACCCCTTCATGGTCACAGGCTAATAATTTTCCGGTACGTGCAATCCCTGTCTGTACTTCATCAGCTATAAACAACACATTCTTTGCTTTGCACAAATCATATGCTTTACGTAAAAATCCTTCTTCCGGTACATATACTCCGGCCTCACCTTGAATAGGCTCAACCAAAAAGCCAGCAACAGTAGGATCTTGAAGAGCCTTCTCAAGCGCTGGAATATCGTTGTAAGGGATTACAATAAAACCAGGGGTGTATGGTCCAAAGCCCCCACGAGCATCAGGGTCGGTACTCATAGAAATAATTGTGATAGTGCGCCCGTGAAAATTTCCGCCACACACTATTATCTTTGCCTCATTAGCAGGAGTTCCTTTAACATCATAAGCCCATTTACGACAAATTTTAATAGCAGTTTCCACAGCTTCTGCTCCGGTATTCATTGGTAATACTTTGTCGTACCCAAAATAGGAAGTAACATATTTCTCGTAAGGCCCTAAACAGTCGTTATAGAATGCCCTAGAAGTAAGTGTTAATGTTTTTGCCTGATCAACTAAGGCCTTAATAATCTTTGGGTGGCAATGCCCCTGATTCACTGCTGAATAAGCTGAAAGAAAATCGTAATAACGTTTGCCTTCGGCATCCCACAGAAAAACGCCTTCCCCTTTTGATAATACTACTGGCAACGGATGATAATTATGAGCGCCATACTTATCCTCCATCTCAATGGCCATCTGTGATGTGATTTTTTCTGACATAAATAAGTTTTTGATTTTTAATGATTAATAAATATTTTAATTAAAAGTTTGTGCAAAAATATCATTATTTGTTGAAGTTTTTAAGTCTTGTGTTATTCAACTAACAATACATACTCTTACAACATTGATATTCATTTTATTACAGTAGTTTATTATGTTTCTATTTTAAGAATAATAAGAATTGGGCAATACCTAAAGCGAATTTTTAAACAGCTTTAAAACTTTATTTACTTTTGTTCTTCAATATTCAACTCATTTTTTATATTGATTCAGTGATCTTTCAAAAGCAAAAAAACCAAAGCATTAAACACTAACAGACTATAGTTAAAGTGAACAGATCGTTTCTTAAAAATAACCTAACCAATCCAATTATCCTGCTATTTATCTACGCTTCAATCTGTTTGGTTACATCATGCGACCAAAATAGATTTTTCGACCAATCGGTAAAAATACCGGAAACTGGCTGGCATTTAGATTCTGTTGCCATGTTCGAATTGGAGGTAATGGACACACTTGGTTTTTATTCTTTTTACATTAACCTAAGAAATACAACAGACTATACCTATAGTAATTTTTATCTCTTTTTAAACACAACTCTCCCCGATAGAGAGCATGCACGCGACACCATAGAGCTTATTCTGGCAGATAAAAAAGGAAAATGGATAGGGAAAGGCTCCGGAAGGTTGAGGGATAATCAAATACTTATCAGACCCAACCTACATTTCCCTCTGAAAGGAAAATATGTTTTCGGAATTCAGCATGCAATGCGAGATACAATTTTAACTGACATAAAAAATATAGGAATTCGCATCGAAAAATGGTGAGGCATAAGTTTTCCAATCAACAACTGAAAACAAAGCCGCAAATCAATCATGTAAACGATACTTAATGGATATCAAAACATTTATAATTCGTTATAATAAAAAAGATAATAGAGAGTATTTTTAACATAGGATTAACACACGGCTTGATTAGAACATGTAAGAAATAGATAAAAGAAAAAAGAGAAAAATAATATTTCGACCACCTTAATATGAAAAGAGGATAATAAAAGTTAATAATTTTAGATAAAGAAGATAGACCTAATTCTATGCGTCATAAAAAGCAAATTCGTTTAAAAGGAAATTCATTTAAGTCAAAATCTATGGGTAATACTACCAAGTTTGGGGACAAAGCTAAAACAAGGAAATACATCAAAAATTTCTGGAAGATTGTATTTGCCGGTCTTTTCGGTATTTTTATCATGTTTTTAGGAATCGCGATGGGTTGGTTCGGATTCATGCCAAGCTTTAGCGAACTTGAGGATCCTCAAACATATTTTGCATCTGAAATTTATTCGCATGATAATGAATTGATTGGCACTTATTTCATTGAAAATAGAAGCAAAAGTCATTATAGTGAAATCTCACCCGACCTTGTGAATGCTTTAATAGCCACGGAAGATGTTCGTTTTTACAAACACTCGGGTATTGATCTTAAAGCGTTGTTGCGTGTGCTCTATGGCACAATTATGGGCAAGAATAAAGGGGGAGGGAGTACAATTACGCAACAACTTGCTAAAAACCTGTTCCCACGAGAATATAATCAATCATCTCTTCAGCTTGCTTTCAGAAAATTCAAAGAATGGGTTATTGCTATCAAGTTAGAATCGCGTTACAGCAAAGATGAAATCATCACGATGTATCTTGACAAGTTCGATTTTCTGAACCTTGCCGTTGGTATTAAAAGCGCTTCTCGAGTTTATTTCAGTAAAACACCGGCTGAGCTAACAACAAATCAGGCTGCCCTACTTGTAGGAATGGTGCAAAATCCATCGCTTTATAATCCAGTTCGTCGTCCTGAATTAGCTCTTCAACGCCGCAACATTGTACTCTCGCAGATGGAAAAATATGGTTATCTTGATAAAGTAGTAGCTGATTCGCTAAAACAAGAACCCCTTGAATTGGAATTCCAGCGTGTGGATCACAACGTTGGAATAGCAACCTATTTTAAAGAATTCCTCCGAGGTCAAATGATGGAGTGGTGCAGCAACAACTTGAAAGCTGATGGTACGCCTTATGACTTGTATCGCGACGGACTTAAAATATACACTACCATAGATTCACGTATGCAGCGATATGCTGAAGAAGCGGTTTATGAACATCTTGGCCTCAATTTACAACCTGCATTTTTCGACCATTGGAAAGGTCATCGCTATGCTCCTTTTGTATTCGGAGCTGATGAGATCAAAGAACAAGTTGAAAAAATTATGGATCAAGCAATGCGCAGAAGCGATCGTTACCGCAGCCTAAAAAATGACAACGTCTCGATGGATTCTATAAAAATCAATTTCAACACACCAGTAGAGATGACGATATTTTCATGGAAGGGTGATATTGATACTATTATGACTCCTATGGATTCAATCCGTTATTTTAAATCGTTCCTTCGCTCTGGTCTAATGGCCGTTGATCCACCTACCGGCGAAGTACGTGCATACGTTGGCGGACCCGATTATCGTTACTTCAAATTTGACCAAGTAACACAGGCTAAACGTCAGGTAGGCTCAACTTTTAAACCCTTTTTATACACACTCGCAATGCAAGAAGGCGCGGCAACCGGTGAATTCTCGCCTTGCACCGAAGTGCCTAATATTTCAGTAAGTATTGAATTACCCGATGGCAACTACTGGACACCCAGAAACTCCTCACGCGACAGGGAGGGTGAAATGGTAACTTTGAAATGGGCACTAGCAAACTCAGTAAACTGGGTATCAGCTTATCTGATGAAGAGGTTTTCCCCTTTAGCTGTTATTCAAATGACAGAAAGAATGGGTATTACTTCCGAAATTGATCCCGTTCCTGCTATCGCACTTGGAACACCAGATATTTCTGTGTTTGAAATGGTAGGCGCTATGAATACTTTCGCAAACAAAGGCATCCACGTAAATCCATATTATATTACCCATATTAAAGATAAATATGGAAATGTGTTAGCCACCTTTGCACCAACTTCTAACGAAGCAATGAACGAGGAGACTGCCTATTTGATGCTTAACCTTATGCAGGGCGTGGTAGAGTCGGGAACAGGAATTCGATTAAGGTACAAATACGGATTTAATAACGAAATTGCCGGCAAAACCGGTACTACACAAAATCAATCAGACGGGTGGTTTATGGGCATCGTCCCTCAGCTTACAACGGGCGTTTGGGTGGGTTGCGAAGACCGTAGTGCACATTTTCGTTCAATCAGCTTAGGACAAGGCGCTAATATGGCATTGCCAATATGGGCTTTGTTTATGCAAAAGGTTTATAACGACGAATCATTAAACATTGTAAAAGACCCATTTCCCAAGCCTTCATCCCCATTATCAGTTGAAATTGATTGCGATAGTTACAATAAAGATGATTCTAACAACTACGAGTGGGATGATTTTTAGTAGGCATCAAAATCCAAAGCCATAAAACGTATCTGCTCCGGTTTCGGAATACGGTTTTTACCAGTAAGATCTCTAAAAATAAGATTTAAAGGCGACGGCTTAAATCTATTTGGGAAATTAAAATAACACCTACCTTGCCATCTCAATTGCCTATCCAATCCCATCCAGATATTAATTGAACTGAACTTGCTTTTCGACTTTATTGAGATATTATCGGGCAAATCATCATTCAAAAATGTTCCCAATATTGCGTGAATGCCACGTTTACCGGTTTTTGCAAATATTACAGAATACTCTTTTTGTTTTAAAATTTCATATTGAAGTTTAGGGTTTGAAAGCCGCCATGCAAGACTCTTTTTATCCCAAAACCGTGAGTAATCATAATCTTCTGCAATAACTGAATTATGCCGGCCAATACCAAATTTAACGTCTAAAGGGCTGATTAGCTCAAATCCTAAATTTTTTACAAATCCCGGAGTACTATTAGCATTTGCCACGCCAACAACGAAATCATATCCTTGTGATAAGCCAGATTCATAGGTTTTTTCGGCAAGCATTGTAAAAAGCTTTTTCCCCCTATGATGCTTATGAGTAGCCGTATTTAAAGATAGCAATCCACGAATTTGCTCTCCTTCAAATACAGAAATAATAGGCTGAGTAACATAATGTGCCGCCAATTCATCTCCCATCCATGCATTAAAACCTACAGCCCTTCCAACAGGATTATCATTGTATTCCCACTGTAAAAACTCAAAAGCTAAACCAGCTTCACGACCAAATACTGATGTTAAAAGACCAGAAATTTCTCTAATCCCTTCCGGGGACAAATCAAGTTCCTCAAAACGATATTCACTCATAGCAATTATTTTATGGTATCACCGTAAAATTAAACCCGAATTAATCAATAG
>JAAYWF010000260.1 GCA_012516825.1 Lentimicrobium sp.
TAACGGTTACAAACTCATCATAGGATATTGACTTATCGTTATAGAACTGATTAAGACTTTCGAAAAGCTTACGTTGAATTATTGAGTCCATTGCAGGCGAGTTATCATTGATGTTGTATTTGGTTGTGATCTTTACCTGTGATGTGGGGCCAAAAGTCTTAACTTCGGGCTGTTGTTCGAAGGGTTCAACCAAAGCTTCTCTGATTTCATTAGTGTTTACAGGTTGATCAAAACGCACTACGTAGGTTCGTCCACCTGAAAAGTCAACTCCGTAATTTAATCCGCGTGTTGCCAATGAGACAAGTCCAATAAAAATAATGGCTGCTGAGAGGATATATGCTTTTTTTCTCATGCCAAGGAAATTGATGTTTACCGTAGATAATACATTAATGGTCAGTGAGTTGCCAAAAGCTATTGACTTGTTGCGAGAGAGTAAATAATCAAATACTAATCTTGAAATAAAGATTGCGGAGAATAGTGATGAAACAATACCGATGATAAGGGTTGTAGCAAATCCTTGAACTGGCCCTGAACCAAATATATAAAGTACAATACCGGTAAGCAAAGTAGTAACGTTACCGTCAATAATAGCTGAATAGGAATTTTTATATCCGTCACTTAGGGCGAGTTTGGCTCCTTTACCTGCTCTAATCTCTTCTTTGATACGCTCAAAAATAATTACGTTGGCGTCAACGGCCATCCCTAAGGTTAGTACGATACCTGCTATTCCGGATAATGTTAGTACAGCTCCTAATGATGCTAATACACCGAAGATGAATAAGATATTTGTGAGCAATGCAAGGTTGGCTACCAAACCGGCTTTGTTATAATACAAAGCCATATACGCCAGCACCATGATAAATGCCAGTACGAATGATATTAATCCATTTGTTACTGCTATACGCCCAAGAGAGGGGCCTACAATGGCTTCTTCAACGATATGTGCTTGTGCGGGAAGTTTTCCTGCTTTAAGGATATTAGCGAGGTCCTGAGCTTCAGCCACCTCGAAATTGCCAGTTATGGATGATCTACCGCTTGGGATCTCATCATTTACATTAGGGGCAGAATATACATAGTCGTCAAGTACAATAGCGATCTGGTTACCTATGTTGTCGCCGGTAAGTTGTTTCCAGATGCGGGCGCCCTCCGAGTTCATTAACATTGTTACCTCAACTCTTCCGCTGGTTGGCTCGAAATCCTGACGGGCATCCACAATAACCCCTCCGTCAAGAGCAGGAGTGCCATCCCTTGATGTTACTTTTAGAGCTACAAGTTCGAGTAGGTCGGGAGCCCATTTTTCTGGTTTAACTTTCCATGCAAGTTTTAGGTTACGTGGAAAAGCGTCACCATCTTTGTTGATTTTTCGCAGATAATTGTTGATACGTGCCGTATCTTTAATTTGGGCAAAACCAACTGTTGCATTAGGTGCAGGAGCCCATCCACCGCCCTGTGTTTGTTGTAGGTTCGGGCGAAGGTATGCAAATAGAGGGTTGGTCTTTGCAAGTTCCTCTGACGACATGGTTTGTGTATCGCTGGTAGCATCACCAATTTCATCCAACAATTTCGATTGAGTTGTATCAGCTTCTTCAGTTATCTCTACAACTTCAATAGTTTCTTCAGCAGCCTCAGTTGTTTCGGCTAATTCTTCGTCGGTAATAATCTCTTCGTTACTATCGGCTTCTTCTTTTGATTCTGCTTCACTTTCAAGCTTCAGTATATCAACAAGTTTGCTGTCGGCAGCTTCGAAATAATTATAGAGGTCGGGGAACTTGTAGGTTTCCCAAAACTCAAGCTGTGCGGTACCTTGCAGCAGTTTCCTAACTCGGTCTGGTTCTTTAATACCGGGTAATTCAACAAGGATTCGACCGGCAGTTTGTAATTTTTGAATATTTGGCTGGGTAACGCCAAAACGGTCAATACGTGAGTGAAGTATATTAAATGTGCGGTCAATGGCTTGGTTAGTTTCGGTTGACAGAATTCGTAGAACATCTTCATTAGTTGAATTGAAGTTGATTTTATCTTTAAACTCAGCCATAAAGAGTGATGCTAACTGGAAATTAGGATCAATTTCGTTTATTGCCTGCCCGAAAAGGGCAACGAAATCTTCCTGACTATTTCGCTCTTTTAATTTGGCGCGCTCGATAGCTTCCACGAAAACCGGATTCTGGCTGTGCCCCGATAAGGCGACTATAATGTCGGATACCGCCACCTGCAAGGTAACATTCATACCTCCTTTAAGGTCAAGCCCTAAGTTTAGCTCGCGCTCTTTTACCTCTTTATAGGTGTATTTTCTAATAAGGATATTGTAAACAATCTGATTTGACATCGAATCCAGATAATAAACTTCTTTTGATCTGGAAATAGAGTCATAAAGAAATTGATACTTAGTTAAGTCGTCTCCTGCAAGAGCGTTTGCCTGCATTTCCGTTTCCTGGCCATATGCAAAAGCCCTAGCTTTTTTCTCAACCCTTGCGGTAACAAATGTGAAGGATAGATGAAACAAACAAGCTAAAGCAAATAAAATAGCAATGCCCTTAATGAATCCTTTGTTCTGCATGTGTTAATTGATTTTATAGTAAATTACTTCTGTTTTTGACTACTTTAAAAATTAAGGGTGCAAATATAGAACAACATTTATTATTACCAATAACCTGTAATCAACATTTTCTGTAGAGAATACTCTATACCTCATGGAAACAGCAAGTTTTAAACCAAATTACAAATGGTAACTTTATAAAAAAGCCACTATAAAAAGCTGTAGTTTTTAGCATAAAAAAGCATCTGATCGCTAAAATTTTCAGGATAATGCATAGAAATGTCAAAAATTTTGCCATTTTTTTTAATAGGCTGTAATACGGGATTTATGAATCCTGAAAATTTAGGGATTCCTAATGATTTCCAACGTTGTAGGGCTTCTTGATGCAGTTTTCTGTCAACTTTTACACCATATTTTTCAATTAGGTATTTCGCTGCTCTGAAATCTCCTTCCGATTTTATGCGTTGTACTTCATGTAGCAGCTTGCCAAAGATTTCTCTTAGTTCATCGTGGTTATTAATAACAAAAAAAGTTTTTCCATCACGTCTCTTTTTTTCAATGATATTTTTTTTGAATCCTTGTTCATACGCCCATTTAGCAATAAGTTGCCGGTTTCGCATGTGCGATTCTTCCAAATTTTTACCCATTTCAACTCTGGCAAGTTGTGTGATCAATCCACCGGTTATGTAAGAGTTGTATTCGGCATAACCGACGTCAATCGAGGGCGCTAATCCAAGCTCAACAAGCTTTGGATCAATGGCAAAGTAGAGTGCAAAGAGGTCGGCGCGAGCCTCTTCGATTGTGGAAGCATAATTTTTTAGAGTTTCGTGTGGTTGAGCTACGCCCTCTTTAAGCCTTCCTGAGCCATGGCCAATTATCTCGTGAAGATCAACATGCAGTTGTGTAGCTAACTTATTCCATTTCCTGGATAACTCAATCTCATATTCTGACCAATAGAACTCCTCGATTATACCTGATTCTTTATTAGCCTCGGTGTGGGCATCAATGATGTTGGCCAGTGTAACCGATTTCGAACCATGCTCAGCTCTTATCCAGTCAGCATTTGGTAAATTTATGCCAATAGGCATTGAAGGGGAGCAATCGCCCGATGCTACAACTACATTAATACTTCTGGCAGATACTCCACTTATACTCTTTTTTTTGTATTCCTCCAAAATAGGGGAGTGCATCTCAAACCACTCGGCATTTGTGCTTATGATTTCTGCACGATGGGTTCCCTCAAAATCATGTAACTGCACAACCGATTCATAGGTGGCTTTTCTGCCTAACGCATCGCCATAAACCTCTATAAATCCGTTGATAACATCAACATCGCTCTCTGTATCATTAAGCCATAAAATATTGTACTCATCAAATGTCTGGAGATTTCCTGTTTTATAAAACTCAACTAACTTTTCAAGTGCGGCTTTTTGACCGTTTGTTTCAGCTACTTCGATACTCTTTTCTAACCAAAAGACAATTCTCTCAATTGCTGCCGAGTACATACCACCGACTCTCCAAACTCTCTCTTCCACCTTGCCATCCACCTTTACAAGCTTTGAATTTAATCCAAACGACAATGGTCTCAGAGGGTCTGGATTTTCCATTGAAGCATAAAATTCCTCAGCTTCTTTTTGGTTTACGTTTTCATAAAAATTATTGGCAGAGGCGGCTAACAGATCAACACCTTTGTCGAGAACAACGCGTTTGGCTGCAATTTCAGGATCAAAGAGCAAAGGAGTAATCCAACGGATAAAATCCTCTATGTTTTCATTATCCTTCAGAAAATCAGGCTTTGGGGTATCTGTTAATAGGGAAGTGAAATAATTTTCAGAAAAATGAGGGACAATTTTTTCCATCGAATAATGGTGATGAATTCCATTGGAAAACCAAATTTTTTTCAAATATGCCAAGAACAGATTCCAGTTTTCATCCTCCTTAAGTTTCTGACTATATTTTAGGATATGTTCCAGTGTCTTTCTGATGAGCAAGTTATAGCGATAGTTTTGATCCCAAATAATATCGCGTCCTGATAATGCAGCTTCGTAAAGATAATAGAGCAATATTTTTTTCTTTAATGGCAGATTTTCAAAACCTGCGACTTGATAACGCAATATTCGGTAGTCTTCAAATTCCTCAGCGATTACTTTAAAGTCGTTTTTGCTATTCATTAAAACTTATGTTTTAGCTGATGACTTAGCCTATTTGTTTTTTCGAATTTTCTTAAATGCTGCGCCAAGATTTTCGGTGATGTCTCCAGCTATCATTGCTTCCTGCGATTTATCTTTTGAGGCGATATCACCTGCAAGCCCATGCAGATAAACACCCAGTATAGCAGCTTCTTGAGGATGATATCCTTGCGCCAGAAGTCCTAATATGACTCCTGTGAGCACGTCGCCGCTACCTCCGGTAGCCATACCAGGGTTGCCTGTAGTGTTGAAAAAACACTTGCCGTCAGGAGTTGAGATAGAGGTAAAGGCGCCTTTTAATACAATATAGATACGATGCATAACAGAAAACTCTATCTGACGCTTATTACGTTCGAAAGCATTGGCGAATTTTCCGAAAAGCCTTTCAAACTCTTTCGGATGCGGAGTGAAAATACTAAGTGGAGGGATAAACGATATCCATGTTTTATTTTCGGCTAAGATGTTAAGTGCGTCAGCATCAAAGAGTAAAGGTACAGTGGCGTTTTGAATGAGTAATTTTAAAGCTTGTTGTGTCTCTTTAGCTAACCCAAGCCCTGGCCCTATAGCAATGGTATTAAATAACGACAAATCGGGATGATGGCTGATAAAACGATCATTATTATCAATACTTACCATTACTTCAGGAGCGGCTGTTTGCATTATCTGCCGGCTTGAGGCAGGTAAATGGGCAGTAACCAAGCCGGCGCCCGAACGTAAGGCAGCTTGAGCGGCCAACACGGCAGCTCCCGTTTTTCCATAACTGCCGGCAATAAGTAATGCATGACCAAAATGACCTTTATGCGAAAATTGTGTTCGGCTTTTCAACAGTGAGAAAGCATCAGCCCTGTCAATAGTGAAATTTCTGATCTCCTTATCTTTAGTTGCTTCATCCATTAATCCGATAGGAAGAACAATCCATTTTCCTACATAATGCTCATTCTCAGCAAAAAGAAATGACAGCTTAGGATATTGGAAAGTAAGTGTGTAATCTGCCTTGACGATTGCCGCTTTGGGTAGAGCAGAATGCTGATCAGCATACAACCCCGACGGTATGTCAATTGCTATGCGGGTAGAATTGGTATCGTTGATAAGCCTAATTACTTCGGCTGCAAAACCTTCGATTGGTTTGGATAGTCCAGAGCCAAAAATGGCATCTATTATAATACTACCATCAGGTATGTCAGGAAGATCCTGAAGCGTAGTAACGTTGTAAATAACTGCTTTTTTACTCTTTTCCAAACGTTCGAGATTTGCGATAAAATCTGGAGAAAATTTATCGCTGATACGAAGAATGATCGTAACAACGTGGTATCCGTCAGCGATAAGTAATCTGGAAATCACCAGTCCATCTCCGCCGTTGTTACCCGGTCCACAAAAGATATTAATCGGAGCATCTCTTCTGACAACTTTTTTTATCCATTTAAAACATTGATAAGCAGCCCTTTCCATTAAGTCAATGGAGGCAATAGGTTCGTTTTTGATAGTATAGGCATCAGCCTCGCGAATCAGCTCTACAGGAAGAATCTTCATGACAATTTTTTTTGTAAAAATAATGCCTTTGTAAAAAATGTGCTTTTAGTTAAGAACAGTGCAAAACAGCTTAATACGTGAAAAAGAAAAATCTAAAAAAGGATAAATAGTTTTCTCTTTTTGATTTTAAACGGAAAAACTTGAAAAAACTTTTTTGTTTACTTTTGAAGCTGATTTTAAAAATTATACCGATCGGATATCTCAAATTGATGAACTGTTAATAAAACGACTATCAACACTGGCATTAGGATGCGAATCAATAGTATTACTAAAAAATTTTCTAAAAGAGTCATTGCAACTTTCGGGTAAAAAACATAAAAAATCTGATGATTAATTATCTCCGCAATTTTATTGTTCATTTAAAGATTCAAAGGGAACAGAGAAACCTTTTTCGTACCAAAAATGTTGTCAATTTGACTGAGGCATCCACTATTGGAATTTTGTTTTTGATGGAGAGCGAAGAGGATTATGATTATATTAATTCCCTTGTGTTACAATTAAATACAAAAGGCAAGGCGGTTAGTATTATCGCCTACTTACCTATGAAACAAATTCCGAATTATTACCTTGCCAAATTGAAAATGGATATCATCACATCCAAAGATCTTAATCTCCTTGGAATTTGTAAAAAGCCTTTTGTCGAAAGTTTTATTCAGAAAGATTTTGATTTGCTGATTGATTTCAGCGCAGGAGATATCCTTCCGCTTAATTATATTTCGGGCTATTCTCATGCAAATTTCAAAACCGGATGCTTTACTCAAAAAATGGTTGAGGTATTTGATTTTATGATAAAAAATACTGATGGAATGGAGAGTAGAGAGTTTGCTGAAACAATGGTAAGTTATTTACGTACAATTAATTCAAAGTAATTATGAAGTTTAATTTCACGGGCACGGGTGTTGCTTTAGTTACGCCATTTCACAAAAATGGAAATATTGATTTTTGTTCACTTGAAAAAGTTGTCGAACACACGATTGCAGGTAATGTTAACTACTTAGTGGCATTAGGTACTACCGGTGAGACGCCTACACTTTCCAACGATGAAAAGTTAGCAGTAGTTGATTTTGTTATTGAATGTGCGGCTGGCAGGGTTCCGGTAGTGGTGGGAGTAGGAGGTAACAATACGCAGGAGATCATTGATAAAATAAAAACTATGTCTTTTGAGGGCATTGCCGGTATTCTATCTGTAAGTCCGTATTACAATAAACCGCAGCAAAAGGGTATTTATTACCATTATAAAACGGTTTCGAGTGTGTGTCCTGTTCCAATGATCCTTTATAATGTACCTGGACGAACAGGCGCTAATATGTCGGCGGAAACTACGTTACAGCTTGCTTCCGAATGCGATAATGTTGTTGCGGTAAAAGAGGCTTCAGGAAATGTTAACCAAATTATGGAAATAATACGATGCAAACCTGATAATTTCCATGTCATTTCAGGTGATGATGCCATAACACTTCCATTGATCTCCCTTGGAGCTAATGGCGTTATTTCGGTAGTCGCTAATGCCTTCCCATCCGACTTTTCAAAGATGGTAAATTTATGCCTGAAGGGAAAATTTGCAGAAGCTAATGTAATACATTACAAGCTCTTACCTATAATGCAAAAGATTTTTGAAGATGGTAGTCCTGCAGGAATTAAGGCGGCGCTGCAAATTTTAGAAATTGCCGCTAACAATCTCCGCCTTCCATTAGTTAAAGTAAACAAAGCCGTAAATTTACAGCTTCAGCAGCTTATCGCCGAATATCAAAATTAATAAACCATAAGATAGCAAAATCATGATTTTGAAAAAATATCTTCTCTTAACATTTATCACATTGTTGATATCTTGTATCTACGCTCAAACTGGTAACAATGTAACTACCGTTGATGAAATTTTTGGATCAAAGGGCGAGATTTACTTTAAGTTCGAAAATAAAGAAATAAACCTTGAAGCATTATCGAAAATGATTTCGATAGATAAAGTCAACCGGCATGACGTTTTTGCTTATGCCAACAAAACGGAATTTGGCGAATTTCTCAAACAAGGAATTGATTTCGAGCTACTGCCAAAGCCAGGAGAATTGACAAAAGAGATTAAAATGCTTGACAACGTCAATGTTAAAGGCATCTTAGATTGGGATTTCTATCCAACGTACCCGGCATATGTAGATATGATGTATCA
This sequence comes from Lentimicrobium sp., assembly GCA_012516825.1. Classification (GTDB taxonomy): domain Bacteria; phylum Bacteroidota; class Bacteroidia; order Bacteroidales; family 4484-276; genus RZYY01. The sequence goes on from JAAYWF010000260.1 coordinate 8,420, forward strand.
ATTTGCCAGCGAATATCCTCAACTTTGTCAAGTTTTTAGTATTGGCCAGAGTATTCAAGGGAGAGAATTGTTGATGGCTAAGGTGTCGAAAAATGTACAGGTTCGCGAAGCGGAGCCTCAGTTTCTTTATACCGGCACAATGCACGGCGACGAAACCACCGGCTATATCTTACTGCTCAGATTGATTGACTATTTGCTCAGCAATTACGGAACTAATTCAAAAGTTACTAACCTCTTGGATAATAGCGAAATATGGATTAATCCATTAAGTAATCCCGATGGTACTTACAAGGGGGGAAATAACTCAGTATATGGGGCAACGAGGTATAATGCCAATAATGTAGATTTAAATCGTAATTATCCTGACCCTGAAGATGGCCCGCATCCTGATGGAAACGAATGGCAACCCGAAACCGTTGCATTTATGCAGTTGGCTGAAGAGCAACATTTTGTCATGTCGGCAAATACCCATGGCGGAGCAGAGGTACTTAACTACCCTTGGGATACATGGTCGCCATTGCCGGCGGATAATACCTGGTGGGTTTTTGTATGCAGGCAATATGTTGACACAGTCCATCTCTATTCACCTCCAAACTACATGAATCAGTTTAACAATGGGATAATAAATGGATATAGCTGGTATTCAATCAGTGGCGGCAGACAAGATTATATGAATTACTTCCATAACTGCCGTGAGGTAACCATGGAAATTTCTAATGTTAAGCTCTTACCTACTTCGCAACTTGAAAATCATTGGAACTGGAACTACCGTTCGTTGTTGAACTATTTGGAACAAAGTCTTTATGGTGTTAATGGAACAGTTACAAACATAACTACCGGCCAGCCCATCAATGCAAAAATTACCATCGAAGGGCATGATATTCATAATTCATTTGTCTTTTCAGAGCAACAAACTGGCTTTTATCAACGATTGCTTGACGCCGGAACTTACAATCTTACCTTTACCGCCCCTGGATACTATCCGGTTGTTATCAATAATGTAAATGTTACCAGATACAATACCGTTAACTTAAATGTCGAGATGGGTGCCGGCGAGTTAGAAGCAGGTTTTTCGGCTTCTGAAACGACTATCGCTATTGGTGACGCCATCAATTTTACTGACGAATCGTATGGCGCCCCCGTGAGCTGGAGCTGGAGTTTCTCTGGTGGAATACCTTCAACATCCAATTTGCAACATCCTCAAAACATTACTTATCCTAATGCAGGCTCTTTTCCGGTCTCATTAACAGTTGCCAATGAAAACGGTGAGACAAACACCATAACGAAAGAGGATTATATTACAGTAAACGCCACTTTTTTGATGAGTAATCAAACGGTAACAATTTGCAATGGTATCTTTTATGATTCTGGTGGAGATACAGGTAATTATTCCAATAATGAAGATTATTTAATGACCTTTAAGCCTGAAACGGCAGGAGCTAATATCATAGTTCAGTTTATTTATTTTGATGTTGAATATAACTCCACCTGTAACTGGGACTGGCTAAAAATATATAATGGAATAAATACTTCGGCGTCGTTGATTGGCACATATTGCGGTACAAATTCGCCAGGTACAATTGAAGCCTCAAATGATCAGGGAGCGCTTACATTTCAGTTCCATTCCGACTATTCGGTGAACAAATCCGGATGGAAAGCTATATTAAGCTGTAGCTTTGTCGGGCTGCCTCCAATAGCCGATTTTAGCGCTAACCAAAATCTGATTTATAGAGGAGATACGGTTATGTTTACCGACCTCTCAACAAATAATCCAACATCCTGGAGCTGGTCGTTTGAGGGAGGAACACCTCCTGTTTCCAATTTGCAGAATCCATCAATTACCTATTATGAATTGGGAGAGTTCGACGTAAAACTGATAGTCCAAAATGATTATGGTATTGACTCACTGTTAATTCAAAACTTTATTAAAGTTGATAGCGGTATCGGTATTGAAAAGAGATATGCCGGAAACGTCTCCGTCTATCCTAATCCGGTAAAAAATGACAAGATAACCATCACATCCGATATGATGATTAAAGAAGTAAAGGTGATTGATTTATTTGGAAGCTTAATAAAGTACGAAAAGGATATCAATGCGACAAATGTAAGATTAGATATGTCTCAAATAAGGAGCGGGGTTTATCTTGTAGAGATATTGGACGATTTTGGGTGCAGATCAATAAAAATTACTGTGATTAAGTAGTTGCCCAATTAAGTTTCTATAAATCTAACGGCGAAAGTCTAAAAAATCAGAAATATTATTTCCGATTGGAGTTTCATCCTACTAAATGTTGCAACAGAGGCATTTGCCGGAAGATGAAAAACATCTTTAGTTATTCCGGTTTGTATCCAACGGCCATCTTGAATTACTCCTATTTTGTTACAAAAAGAGTTGCAGCAGATGAGCTACACCGGTAAGTTTACTTAATCGGTTGAATTTTAACTCTATATCCTTTTTTTGTTTTCTGAACTTCATGGTGAAGGCATTCTAAAGATAAAAGGTCTTTTGGCGAGAGGCTGTGATTCTTTGCGAAACCCCCTCCATGGTTAGCCCCCAAGATTGATGGCTGCATTCTCTATCTTTACAGGTACGGTGCAAACCCCTCGCGGGCAGCATTTATTAAATTTGGAAGAATCCCAAAAGCCATAGCTGCAACAATGCCTGACGAGTTGCCGACAAACCGGATGCAGACGGATTACCCTTTTGGTTAGGCTATCTTTTGGGAAGCTAATAGCCACTATCCCTTTTAATCATTCGGAAAAAGGCCGGTCTTAGGTTGTTTTTTCTTTTTGGCTGATTTGATTTTTATACGAACATCAATATCCTTGACCTGCTGCCAGCAATTATCCGAAAAAATAAAACCATCAAATTCAGAATAGGATGGAAGTGAAAATCTGAAGGCGTTACCCATATTAGAATCGCTATTAACCAACCTGTTGTGAACGATCATCCATGCTTTTTTCCTTTTTTTGCCAGGGACGTAATGTTGCTCATAAGCGAGATGAAAAGGAACTTCATTCGAATAATTGAAATAAACCCTGTTTAAAATTGTCTCTTTATTTAGTTTAAAGGCCGGAACACCGAATAGAGCCTCATGGTTTTCGTTAAAAGATAATGTCTCGATCACTCTGGCTGCTTCGCCCTGTGTGCCGCCTACCCAGCCAAAAAGCGTAAACAGCGTTCCGGATTTGGTTTTACTCTCAATCAATTGGTAATATACGGCTGGAGGCCACTGGTCATAACGATAAGTGAGAAAAGGGGTTGGCTCATCATCACTTTGTCTTAATTCTGTTAAACGATCTGGCATGTTATCTTTCAAGTGCTGAATGAGTCCTGAATAGTGATATTGATTTTTATCTGATAAAGGGAAAACCCATGTTATTAATTTGAAAGAAGAGTTCGAAGGAGTAACAACCTTGACGAATTTTAGCGAATCAAAAGGGAAAGCAATAGATTGCGGGGTTTTTAAAAAAGCAGTAATATGTTCAAGAATTATGGCATTAGCAGCCAGTTTTATCGAGTCGGGTTGAACGCTATAAAGTTGTAGAGCAATAGAATCTATTTTTTTTATAAAAAGAGAATCCGGATTGGCCTTTATTGATGCACAACCACAAACTAAGACCATCAAAAAAATCACTTTTTTTAAATTCGTTTTGAATTGATAAAATCTTGGTAGTAGGTTCAGCATATTTCAGATTTTAGACTTGATAGTTTCTGATGATAATTAATAGTAAAACAGGTCATTGGTTTATCGTTTTTTATTCCATCTCTTCCAAAAGGTCGGGGCGGCGGCTACGTGTACGCTCTATGGCTTTTTCCGTCAGCCATTCATCTATTTTTTTTTCATCTCCCGAAAGTAAAATTCTTGGGACTTCCCATCCTTTGTAAACAGCCGGTCGGGTATATACCGGCGGGCTGAGCAATCCATCCTGAAACGAGTCCGATAGAGCTGATGTTTCATCGCCAAGAACGCCTGGTATCAACCTTACAATGGAATCAGTAACTACGGCTGCCGCCAACTCTCCGCCTGATAATACATAATCGCCTATTGATAATTCCATCGTAATGAAATGCTCCCGCAGGCGCTCGTCAATACCTTTGTAATGCCCGCAGAGCAGAATTATGTTCGTAAGTGTTGAAAGGCGATTGGTAATCTTTTGCTTAAAAGGGATACCATCCGGAGTAAGATATATCACTTCGTCATAGTTACGTTCCGATTTCAGTTTTTCAATCAGATCGGCAATTGGTTGAATCATCATCACCATGCCGGCGCCGTGTCCAAAAGCATAATCATCCACTCTGCGATGTTTATTGGTAGAATAATCCCTGATATCGTGCAGAAAGATAGAAGCTAAATCCTTTGATATGGCGCGTTTGAGTATGGAATGCTGGAATATGCCTTCAAACATCTGCGGAAAGATTGTGAGTATATCTATTCTCATTTGAAATTGATATTATAAAAAAATCGGTTTTGTTTCTTTTAAAATAATTTGGTTGGTTACAGCCAATGAATTTGATTTTTTATTATTCTATTAACGTTTTCAATTTTATTTTTTTAGCCTACCCATATCGTTTTGATGTTTACAAACTCTTTGATTCCATAATTCGAAAGCTCTCTACCATATCCTGAATTCTTTATTCCACCGAATGGTAATCTCGGATCGGATTTTACCAAACCATTGATAAAAACTGCTCCTGCCTCAATCTTCCTTGCTAATCTAATTCCCTTGTCCCTATCCTGTGTCCAGATACTGGCGCCTAACCCGAAATTGCTTTTGTTGGCCAACTCTATTGCCTTCTCTTCATTTTCCACAACGACGATTGCCATCACTGGGCCGAAAGTCTCTTCGGTAAATACTGGCATATCTTCAGTAACTTTTGACATTATTGTAGGTTCAAAGTAAAAACCATCTCTTTTCATCGGATTTCCTCCCAATTCAATTTTTGCGCCCATTTTCACTGATCTATCAATTTGACTTTGTAGCTCGATAAGCAGATCAGGCCTTGCCAAGGGGCCAAAATCACTTCTTGGATCCATTGGTCCTTCCGACTGTAATTCCGACATCTTTTGACTTACTAATTTGATAAACTCATCAGCAATCTCCTCAACCACAATAAACCGTTTGGCTGCAATGCAGCTTTGGCCAGTATTGATCATTCTGGCCATAACAGCTACTTCGCTGCATTTATTAAGGTCAGCATCTTTGAAAACAATAAAAGGATCTGACCCTCCGAGTTCGAGGACAGTTTGTTTAAGATGTTTGCCGGCAGCTTTTGCAACATGCCTTCCGGCTGATTCGCTACCGGTAAGGATAACAGCTTTAATGATTTTGTTCCCGATAATATTTTCTACTTCGGATGCAGGAATCAATAGTGATCGAAATAGATTTTCAGGGAAACCGGAGTCGGTAAATATCTTTTCAATTGCTACGGAGCATCCAGGTA
>JAAYWF010000261.1 GCA_012516825.1 Lentimicrobium sp.
CTAAAAGATTATCATGAATACCATTGATTGAATAATTGATAACTCGTAATTGCATTTCGGCAAACAGATTAAACCTTTGATTATGTTCATAATTAACTTTGCCAAAAAGATTGTACTGCTTTTTAATTCCATTGTTTTGATACCAAAGAAAATCCTCAGGGATATTTTCACCAAAATCTGCCCTTACGATTTTTCCGTAATGGTTGCCGTCATAATAATTATATCCTCCACCAATAATGCTTTGCAATGTTTGGCTATGTTGATATTTAAACGAAAAATTTCCACCATAAAAAGCATTATCAAGATATTTTCTCCGTACTAAATCTGTTCTCTTTATTGTGTCGTTTCCAATAATAAAATCTGATAGGCCGTAATTTGAAAACTTTTGATTTTGCTTCATATTCTCGAAATATCCGAAACCCTTTACCATAAAAGCAGTTAAATTCATAATCATTTTACGGTTTAACGTCCTAGAACAAGTAAATTGGTAATGATCCTGTTTATAGTTATCGGTTTCATTATCATAATAACCTATTGATCCATCTCCATTATAATAAAGTCCTGACGGGTTGAATGTGCGATTTGTAAACAAGCTGTCGTATGGCGCTCCATTCCAAGCCTGATAGGTCTTTTCTCTACCCGATATCATATTGAATTTCACCAAAGTCTTGTCGGTAAAATAACCTGCCGAGAAATAGACGGACTCTAAGTTAGATGTCGCCCTATCAACATAGCCATCGCTATTTATTTTTGAAAACCTTCCGTCTAAGGTAAATTTTCCGTCAATCAATCCTGTCCCGACCGAAATTGCATTTTTAAATGTATTAAAACTACCCATAATGCTACTTATTTCAGCATAAGGATCAGCCCTCAGCGATTGTGTCTGGATATTGATACTTCCTCCGAAAGCTGCTGCTCCATTTGACGATGTTCCCACGCCGCGCTGAATTTGAATACTTTCTATTGATGATGCAAGATCAGGTAGATTAACCCAATAGACGCTGTGCGATTCCGGGTCATTCCACTGAACCCCGTTTAATGTTACATTGATCCGGGTAATATCAGTTCCTCTTATTTTTAGCCCCGTATATCCTATTCCGGCGCCTGCGTCGGAAGTTGCTACCAAACTTGGTGTAGTAGCAAGCAAAAAAGGAATATCATTACCAAAATTACTTTTCTGAATCTGTTCCTTTTCGATATTAGTAAATGTTACAGGCGAATTACCGGCTACACGTGATGCTAAAACAACCACCTCCTCCTCCATTATCGGCCGTCTGAACATTCCAATGTCAACAAATTCATCACTTTTCACCTCAATAACCTGTACAACATTATCATACCCTAAATAGGTAACTTTAAGAGTGTAAACGCCTGGTTTTAAATTTGTAAAACCGAACTCGCCCCGCTCATTACTTATTTGAGTAAGAAAAGTTGGTTGTAACGACAAATGCGCTCCAGAAAGCGCTTCACTGGTTTGAGAGTCGCGAATAACGCCACTCAAACTAATTTGAGCAAAAACATTTAAAGTAAATGCTATTGCAAAACAAAGTAAAAACAACTTTTTCATCGTTCGATTGATTTTTAAGTTCAACATTAAATTGAAATAAAAATCAATAGAGGAATTATAAGTCAGGTTATCCATTATTCCCTCCGCCGATATTACTCGGATCAGGTTCAATGGGTATGATCTCAGCCCGATTGTTTTGGGCACCCCTATTAGATTTTAGTCCGGCAAATGTACGAAAAAAATAATAATTGAATCTAATTTTTCAAAAATCATAAAATTGGATTGTATTTTGCTTATGAGGCAACTTTGACACTGAAAGAGATTTTACCAAACTAAGATGCCTTTAAATATTTTCCACTATTTACTCGTTTACTATGCGTCAGGTTTTAAAAATGTCATTTAA
>JAAYWF010000262.1 GCA_012516825.1 Lentimicrobium sp.
GCCAGAATGATGAGTAGGTAGCCGCAGCGTCAAATTCTTTCATAAGAGAAGGAACTAAAATTTTCCACGTTATTTTTTCATTTATTTCGAAACCATCTTTTTCGGGCGTTAAAAAATCATCTCCATATACAATAATTGCAATATTCTGATCGCCGAACCATTGTACATTGCCGGCACAATGTATAGAATCCCCATTTTTGAAAAATGCCCCGATAAAAAGTCCGGGCGCAGCAGGTTGATCTTCCAAATTTATGTTTGTATTAATGGTTATTGTGAAGATATGAGAACTCATTGTTGTTACGTATTCCCATGATGGCGGCAGTTCGAATTGGGTTAAGCAATGGTGGAGTCCCAGGCTGTCGAAAGTGTTATTGGGCAGTGAATCCCATTGTTGTGTAACATCGAAAAAAGGAGGATTAGTTTTGATTCCGCTTGTAACATTAAATTTTCGTACTAACGTATGGTTTGTTGTCCATGCTTTGGCGCCACAAAGTGAAGTATAAGGTCCAGGATAACATAATGAATCGTCAGTCCAGCCTGTTCCTGGGTCTTCACCAATTTTTCCGATCAGGTCAATCAACTCTCCTGATTGTGTTCGAAGCGCGATAGCATCGTTGCCGTTAAAGTACATCATTTGGTTGATCGTAGGATCGGGGCAAAGGAAGGTGTCTGCAACAGCTATCAGATCAGGGTGTGCCGGTGTGTTGGCTCCTGATCCGTTTGGGTCTCTTTTGTCAATAACAACCACGTATGTTTTTCCGGAAGGTAGTGTTCCTGCCAGGCTTACGGTGTCGGCATAAACAGAGCCATTAACATATCTTTCTAACCGGTAATTAGATAGATCTTTCGGATAGGGTGTGGGATTAAAAAGTTCAAGCGCTTTATTGTTGCCGCTACCTTCAACATATTCGGAGAAAAACAGATCGGGAACATAATTAGGCTGTGGCGTTCTGACTATCAGCTTCAGAGTAACCGGAAGATGGTCGGATATGTTGTACAGGGCATCAATCAGTTCGGCGGGCAGACTTGTGTTTGGCGGATCAATGAGTGAACCTTTAAAACGTAGGCCGTCTTGCCCTGGTAATTGGTAAGTGTCGGGGATGATGTTTACAGGATAGCTTTCGGTGGTAAGTGATGAATTTGTAAGTACGAAGTCGAAACGGTCGTCCATACCCCCTCCGGCGCCACATCCCGAGGTAGTTTGGGTAGATTGAGTATGTGTATCGGCAAACTCCGGATTTGAGCTCCAATTACCAACTCTGTTAAGCGGATCGTTGAAATAGCAGTTTTTATTAGTATCGGTCAAAATTATCCAGGCCGACTCGCTGCTTGAGTATAAATTAAGGTCGCCACCAAGCATAACCGGCTCTGAAATGTTATTTTCCTCCAAATAGCTTATAACTGCTTCGGCCATTTCTGCTCTAAGTTGTTGGTTTGCGGCATTAGCGCCAGATTTAAAATGAGCTGTAATGTAATAAAAGAAAGTAGTATCCGAGCCGGAAACCAAATAAGCGCTTTTATGAAATAACTTATAAACGTTGATGTCTCGTAGAGTGGTAAAAATTACTTCCTGTTCCGCTAA
>JAAYWF010000034.1 GCA_012516825.1 Lentimicrobium sp.
ATGATGAAGATGTTGAACAGGGCGAGACTTACTGTTACTCGGTTGAGCAGGTTCTCTTCCCCGATGTTGTTAGCGGAATGTCAAATATCCTTTGTGCAGCAGTGCCAATCCAGCCTATTATTTCAGTTAATCCTGAAGAATTGACTGAGTACCTTGAAGTTGGAGGAACAGCTGAACAAATTTTATCAGTACACAATAGCTCAGCAGGTAATTTGAACTTTACAGTAAATGGAACTTCTGGAATACCATGGCTCACTATTGACCCGGAGCTTGGCTCAGTAAGCGGTATTGGCCAGTTTGATATCAATGTAACGTTCGACGCAACAGATCTTGAGGAGGGCGTTTACAATGCAAGTATTTTGATAAATTCGAATGATCCCGCTACTCCACAACTCAACGTTCCGGTAACACTGTTCGTTATCGAAGTTTATTCACAGGATATCCTTATTCCTTCGGGCTGGAGCGGATGGTCGGCTTATATTAACATGTTGGGCGCTTCGTTCGAAAATGTTGTTGCTCCTGTTGTTAATGATATGATTATCACACAACACTTTACCGAAATGTTCTGGCCACAAAATGGCATTAACACTATGGGCAATTTTACCAACGATCACGGCTACATTTCAAAGATGAGCGCTGATGCTACTCTAACCTTAGAAGGTATGATGGTTGCTCCTACCATCGCTTTGAACGCCGGTTGGAATATCTTCCCGATCCTTGTTGATTGCAATCTTGATGCTGCTGAGGTATTTGGCGCCATAGAAGGTTTCATCATAGGTTACGAAGTTGCCGGAAGCGGAGTTTATTATCCTGCCGGTAGCATTACCACTCTTACCACACTTGTACCCGGTAAGGCATATTGGGTAAAGGTATCAGAAGCTACCAACTATACTTTCCCTGAGTGTATTAGTGGGACAAAAGCATCTTACATTGCTCCTTTGCGCCATACAAATACTACTCCATGGAACGAGCCAACCTATACCGGCTCAAGTCATATCGTGGTATTCGATGCTGATGCTTCGGTGTCGTTTGCTAAGGGCGATATGATAGGCGCCTTTACTAATGATGGCGCTTGCGCCGGATTGACACTTTGCGATGGTAAAGCTGTTTCGTTGGCTCTCTTTGCCGATGATATCACTACCTCGGTAAACGATGGTTTTGTTCAGGGCGAATCTCTCACCTTTAAGCTCTATTGTCAGAGCAACGATACAGAGTATATCCTTGCTGTAAGCTACAGTGTTCAAGCTCCTAACTACGATGGTTTGTTCGAAGCCAATGGTTTGTCGGTCATCAACAATGTTACCATGTATGCTACAGGCATCGGTTCTCAAGATTTGACCAGCCTCACAGTCTATCCTAATCCTTCACAAGGTCTTTTCAATGTGTCGGTAGATAACCACTCTCAGGATGTCAACTGGGTAGTTACCGATGCTAAGGGGCGGTATGTGATGGAGGGTCGGTTAGCTGATTCCCATCAGATTGATTTACGCACACAACCGAAAGGTGTCTATTTCATCAAGTTTACCGGCGACAATGTTCTCCGTATCGAGAAGCTTATTGTCAGGTAATCAGCGATGACATAAATCAAAAAAGCCCTGCCGTTTGGCGGGGCTTTTTTTATGGGTGCAATGTAGTAAATACATAGAAAAAACTGTTACGTCAGATAGTAATAGGCATCGGCAGATACAGATTAAACATTTGACAATCCTTTATTAAGGCTTTGTACAACAGTCAATTAGTTATTTACAAACTTATAACCTTACAAAAGAATTAAAATTTTTATTTGTTCTAAATTGAAAAAAAAGAAAATAAAATCACTTTAAATAAAAATTATTAAATTTACCACTTAATAAATTTATAAAGGAAGTGTATGATTAAATTTTTCATTGTATTAGTTTTAAAAGCATTTTAGGTGTTAAGATTAATAAGTAGTTCAAAGTATAATTATCTTAACATATTATATATCAAGTAATTAAATATTTTACTAACTCAACAATTTACTTATTAATTTAATTCAAGCGTTTATGAGAAAAATTACATGTTTATTCGCTGCGTTTGTATTGTCATTAATGATGATACAGATTAATGATGCTCGAAGTCAGGTGATGATTGGCAATGGAACCGTTGTTGGACAAAAGTTGCCTATTAATCCGTATTATAAATACTCTTATTCA
>JAAYWF010000004.1 GCA_012516825.1 Lentimicrobium sp.
GTGGGCTGGATATGCATTTGCGAGAGATTATAAACAGGGCAGAGGGCATTATTATGCTATTGATGATATAAGGCTTACATTGCGGACGATACAGCCACAGCCGGGAACATGCTGGGCATGTAAAAGCACTGATGTGCCTCGTGTGATGAATGAAATCGGCATTGCTGAGTTTTATAAAAAACCTTGGATAGAATTAGGGGCGCAGATAGTGAATCATATCGGTTGTCAGGACTGCCATGATCCAAAAACGATGAATCTACGCATCACCCGCCCTGGGTTGATAGAAGCTTTTGAGAGGCAAGGGAGAAACATCAACGATGCCACACATCAGGAGATGCGCTCGTTAGTTTGTGCACAATGCCACGTGGAGTATTATTTCAAAGGAGAAGGAAGGTACCTTACTTTTCCTTGGGATAAAGGCTATGGCGCTGATGAAATGGAGGCTTATTTTGACGAAAATGCATTTGCCGATTGGGAACATGCTTTAAGTAAAGCCCCAATGCTGAAAGCTCAGCATCCTGATTACGAGCTTTATATGACCGGCGTTCATGCCGATCGAGGCGTTTCATGTGCCGACTGCCATATGCCGTATCAGCGTGAGGGAGGTTTGAAATTTACAAATCATCATATGGGAAGCCCGTTGAATAATATTTCCGGATCGTGCCAAGTATGTCACCGTGAGAGTGAAGAGAAGTTACGGCAAAATGTATATGATCGTCAGGATAAAGTTGCCGAGCTGCGCCGTGTTGTCGAGAAAAACTTGGCAAGAGTCCATATTGAAGCTAAAACAGCATGGGATGCCGGCGCCACAAATGAAGAGATGACTCCAGTGCTGCAATTAATACGTCAGGCACAATGGCGCTGGGATTGGGTGGCAGCAGCAAATGGAATGGGAATCCACTCACCGGTGGAGGCATTACGGGTGTTAGGCGTTTCAATTCAAAAATCGCAAGAAGCGAGAGTGTTACTTGCAGAAATCCTGACAAAACACAATATCCCAATTCCTATTACATTGCCCGATATTAGCACAAAAGATAAAGCCCAGCAATATATCAATCTGCCAATGGATGATCTAAGGATAGAAAAGAAAAAGTTTTTCGAAGAAGTGGTGCCTGAATGGATAAAAGAGGCAAACGAACGCGAAAGTAAATTTCAAGAGAAAAGAATAAAAATATCGGAAAGTTAAACCCGGACTGATCATTAGAAAACTCTTTTAGGCTGATTTTTTTTTGACGTTACCGTTAAAAAAAAGAAGATAATTTTAACCCGCGAAAAGTTTTTGATAAAACCAAATGCAGGTATGGCGTCCTGCATATCATCACGATCGGGAGCAAAGTCAACGTAGTCGGTTATACGCTTATGTTTCGTTTGTGGCAAACTATCCCAGATACGTGAATAAAGGATTTTTTTCAGCTAATGTCATAGAGCGGCTGAGCATCGTTCGGGCTGCATCTATTTTTTACTTATTTGTTTATAAACTTTCTGAATAAGATCAAAATCGAAGGGCATAGTATTAAATATTAATGTTGCGCTGTAAAAAGGTTCATAATTAATGATTTAAAGGGTGTAAAAAAATGTTAAACCGATTATTAATGCCTGATAAGTCATTCTGTTTCTATTGATTTATCTGCAAAAAAGATTTTACACATTCTTTTTTTGGTTTATTTTTGTCCGAAAAACTGAATATTTATCAATAAACACCAAATAAAATTCAAATGAAAAGAGCTTATATTTATGTTATCGCAGCGTTTATGATTGCATTTCAAGGTTGTCAGCAGCCGGTAAGCGTAAAATATCCGGAAACTAAAAAGGTTGATGTAAAAGACGATTATCACGGAACTATCATTGAGGATCCTTACCGCTGGCTTGAGGATGATAAATCCGAAGAGACCGCCAAATGGGTTGAGGAACAGAACAAAGTTACCTTTGGATACCTCGAACAGATCCCTTTTAGAGAAAAAATTAAAAATCGGCTTACGGAGCTATGGGACTATCCCAAATATAGCGTAACATTTAAAAAAGGAGATCGCTATTTTTATTTTAAAAATGAAGGGATGCAAAATCAAAGTGTGTTGTACGTTCAGGAAAGCCTGGATGCCGAGCCAAGATTGTTGCTTGACCCAAATACTCTTTCTGAGGATGGTACCGTAGCGCTGTCGAATTATAGTGTGTCAAAAGATGGAAAATATTTAGCCTACGGAATTTCGAGAGGAGGATCGGACTGGAATGAGATTTTTGTAATGGAGATTGAAAGTGAAAAAAAACTTGATGATCACCTTAAATGGATCAAATTTTCGGGTATCTCGTGGAAGGGTGACGGTTTTTATTATAGCCGTTACGACGAGCCTACAGGTAGCGAGCTGTCGTCGAAAAATGAGTTTCACAAAGTTTTTTACCATGAAATAAATACTCCGCAGGATCAGGATATTTTGGTTTTTGAAAATAAAGATTTCCCTTTACGCAATTTTGGCGCAGGAGTTACTGACGATGAAAACTTCCTGATCATTTACGAATCCGAAAGTACATCTGGCAATTCTTTGTATGTAAAAGATTTTAGAAAACCAAATTCGGTGTTCGAGCCTATTGTAGAGAATTTTGATAATGACTATTCAGTAATTGACCACTATGATGGCAAACTACTTGTTTTGACTAACTACGATGCACCTAAATATCATTTGATTGAAATAGATCCATCAAATAAAGACAAAGCCAACTGGAAGGTTATCATTCCTGAGCAAAATGAGGTACTTGAAGGGGTAACGCTTGTAGGAGGAAAAATTGTAACTAAATATATGAAGGATGCTTATAGTCAGGCTTTTATTTATGATATGACCGGCAATAAGATCGCTGATTTGAATCTGCCCGGTATAGGTACTTTGGCAGGATTCAGCGGGCAGAAAGACGATGATATTGCTTTTTACGGATTCACCTCTTTTGTTTATCCGTCAACTATTTATAAGTTTGATATATCTACAAATGAATCAGAGGTTTATCGGGCGCCTGAAATTGATATTGATCCCACAGCCTACGAAACCCAGCAAGTGTTTTATGAAAGCGCTGACGGGACGAAAATCCCGATGTTTATTGTTCATAAGAGAAATTTAAGGAGAAATGGAGAAAACCCAACTTTGCTTTATGGTTACGGAGGTTTCAATGCCAGCCTTACGCCTGGGTTTAGTGCAACAAGGTTGATCCTTCTTGAGCAGGGCGGCGTTTTTGCTATGCCCAACCTGCGTGGTGGAGGCGAATACGGTAAAGAGTGGCACGAAGCCGGTACCAAAGAGCGCAAACAAAATGTGTTTGACGACTTTATCGCTGCAGCCGAATATTTGATAGAAGCTAACTATACTTCACCTGATTATCTTGCTATCCAGGGAGGATCAAATGGAGGGCTGCTCGTTGGTGCAGTGATGACGCAACGCCCTGAGCTTTTTAAAGTAGCATTGCCAGCGGTAGGCGTCCTCGACATGTTGAGGTATCATCTGTTTACAATAGGGTGGGCCTGGGCTACCGACTACGGAAGAAGCGACGTTCCCGAAGAGTTTGAATATCTGATTAAATACTCGCCATTGCATAATCTTAAATTCGGAACTTGTTATCCGGCTACACTTGTTACTACAGCCGACCATGACGATCGCGTGGTGCCGGCTCATTCATTTAAATTTATTGCAACACTTCAGGAACATAAAGGCTGTAGTAATCCTACACTTATCCGAATTGAAACAAAAGCCGGACATGGCGCAGGAAAGCCTACATCGAAAGTTATTGAGGAGTATGCCGATATATACTCTTTCATTTTTTACAATATGAGATTTACTCCCGTTTATTAGTACTGGGTGAGTATTAAGACTGATATAAAAATATTATTCTTAAAC
>JAAYWF010000263.1 GCA_012516825.1 Lentimicrobium sp.
ATAATCAACCTTACCGATGATTCATTTTTTGATGGGGGAAGATTTACTAATGATCAGGAGGTTATTGATTACGCAGGCAAAATGATTAGCCAAGGGGCGTCAATCTTAGATATTGGTGCAATGTCAACCAAACCATTTTCTACAGAAATTGATTCAAACGAAGAATGGGAAAGGCTTGAAAAAATAATTGCCACACTACGAAAGAAGTTTCCCGAGACTATCATCTCTATTGACACATACCGTGCAGAAGTAGCTAAAAGATCTATTGCTGCAGGAGCCGATATCATCAATGATATTTCGGGAGGCGAAATGGACAAAGGGATGATTTCACTAATTGCGAAGCTCAATGTCCCCTACATATTGACGCACATGCAAGGAACACCGAAAAATATGCAGCAGAATCCGCATTATAACAACATTTTTGAAGAGATATTTACTTTTTTTTCTGTTAAATTAAAACAACTAAAGGATTTAGGTTACTCATCCACAACTATTCTCGACCCTGGTTTTGGCTTCGGTAAAACGGTAGAGCACAATTATTTCCTATTAAATTCTCTAAAAAAGTTTAAAGAGCTGAATTGCCCTATTTTGGTCGGTGTATCAAGAAAGTCAATGATAAATAAGGTTTTAAATACCACGCCTGCAGAGGCGTTAAATGGTACGAGTGTTTTAAATACTATCAGTTTACTTAACGGCGCCGATATTCTTAGGGTACACGATGTAGCCCAAGCGCGTGAAGCAGTAGAACTAGTAGGTTTTTACAATAAATGCCAAAATCTATAAACCTTGATTACCAAATTTATAATCTATTGTGTCCGATCCGAAAAGTAATTTTAGTCTCATCTACAAGCTTCTTGATTGATATACCTGATTTAACGCTATATGCTTGGAAATGAAATTTTAAAAGGGGGTCGCACATTGTACAAAACAGGAAAAGGTGATCATAATACTCGTAAACACACAAAAAAAGTGAGGGCAAAATAACCCTCACTCATTTAAAAATTAAAACTATGTTTTCTAAAAAAAACTATTCTTTAACCCATATTGATTTATCCAAACCTCTTATTGGGTAAGCATCATTTTCTGTTTTACATTATTAGAAAGCATATACATTTGATAAATGCCGTTGTAAGACCAGCTACTTACTTAGTTAACAATCAACTTACGGAAGTACATCTTTTGATCAACACTGATCCTGATCATGTAAATACCTCGGGCGATACCGGATATGTCGAAAGTATGAGGTAAAAGTGTTGTAGCTTTTACAACTTCTTTACCATAAGCATTATATACCTTAATGTTTGCATTCCCAGCAAGACCATCTAATGTAAAAATACCATGCGTAGGATTGGGGAAGACCTGTAACTGGTCAGTATCAATAATGATCATTCCGGTAGAGGATAACTTTAAGTTATTAACCTCCGACAAACCATTACTCTCAAAATACCCCTGATTCATTGAAGGATTATAGCTTACCAACATGTCGAACAGTTCGCCTGTAGATGGACGATAGACTACAAAAGAGATCGGTTCGCCGTCTTTGAACCCATCGGTATCACCTGTATAAATATCATCCATAAACAATGTGAGTGCAAAGGGAGTACTAATATTACCTACCTCCGTTACCCCTGAACAAAGTCCTAAGGCGGTGAAGCCACCTACAATATCGCCTGTCTTCAATGGGTTATCTGTCAAATTGAAGGCTACTAAATGGGTCTCAGGCGTAAAAGTTACTGCATTCCACGGAGTATTGAGAAGGTTAATGTCTTCGGGAGTGGATAAAGAAGAACTCTTTTGTTGCATACCAAAATCGGCAATACCTGAACTATTTAAACGTACCATATATGCTTTACCAGGTTGAAAATAACCTATAGTATTAATCTGATAGGCAGGCCAATAAACACCGGTGCCAGCAATATCTTTGGCTACTGTGATATCTAAGCTTGAAAAGAGATCCTCTACATTATAGGGTTCGGCGGATAACACCGGTATCAAATTCCACCCTGACACCATAGATAAAGAACTATTTGATAAAGGACTACCACAAACCGGCAAAACGACGTCGTTTATGGATTTAGTAATGTAACCTGAATAAGGATTCCAATCATTAAGGGTGGTGATACCCATCTCAGGCCAGTAGATGCCTTCAAAATTATAAATCAATCCTAAGGACTGATCAACAGGAGACAACACAAAACGCATTGACGGATCGTGGGGCATGATATAACTCGATATACCATTCCAGCCTTCGGATAAAGAGACTAATTGACCATCGGTAACCTGGATAGTAAAATCGCAACACAAAATGACATGGGTGAAAGGATTCTCTATGCAATAGGAAAGAAAATGCGTACCTATGCCGGCTACGGATGGATCGAAAACACTATTGATAATACCGTTACCGGAATAAATACCGCCACCTGGAACGGCGCCTTCTAATGGTACTGGACCCTGATTAAAACAGACTACAAGATCGGCAGGACATTTAAACTCGGGGTCGGCTACAGAGACTAACACTGTGGCATCTTTATAGTTATCACTATCCTCATAGTCGCTCAAGCGATAAACAACACTATAATTACCACCCAAAGTAACCGGCGGTATAGAAAGCTTGCCATCATAACTTAAGCTTACTCCATTTATACCGCCTTCATCTACAATACTTAGGCTAATCTGACCGGCAACAGGAGGTTGACCATTGACAAGATCGTTAACCAGGACATTACCAGCTACACCGCCTTCAAAACTTGATATTACATTGCCACTGAAATCATCATTGTTGGCTACCATGATAAGACAGGGAGAAATACTGTTGGTAACTACAGGAAATCCAAAAGGAGTAATGCTTACTCATAATAATTATTGCTCTAATGTTAATGCCTGCCAGAAAATTTTATCCATTAACAGCGAAGACAGATTTTTATCCTATCTTCCTTTTTCACACAGTTATGAAAGAACTGCGGGA
>JAAYWF010000264.1 GCA_012516825.1 Lentimicrobium sp.
AAATATTGGAGATCAAGTATTATTTATTTCAACTACTTAACAGAATAGGCGCTATCTATGTTGGTAGATGACAAAAACGGACGAAAAGACCAAACAGTTAATTCTCCAACTTGATGAAATACGTTTTTCTGACGTGTATGGAATACATGTCTAATAATTTTTGAAATGACAAACTTATGTTATTTGTTTCTTGCGAATATTGTATATTTGCTTCGTAAATTAGACGTTGGCAGAAATATTAAAAAGACACCTTGTAAATGGAAGAGAAATATAAACAATACGAAAAGACAATTAAAAAGAAGCATAGTTTCGCTTGGACACCGAAATATGCTTCAGAATTTAGCACAAGACTAAGTGCTAAGGAATTTATTGCAATCGCAGAAAAGACATTTAAAGATTTAGGTTGGGACATAGTTTATCAAGACGACAAATCAATTGAAGCAAAAAGAAGCGAAAAGTCATTAGGGACAGAGCGTTGGACAGAAGGAATTACAGCAACTTTTGATTATGGAAAAATTCAAGTAAAAAGCGTGACTCTTGGAAATGAAATGTGGGATGTTGGTAGAAATTCAAAACGTGTCCAATTATTCATTTACGCATTTCAAGAAATAGAAAAATCCTTTGATAGAGAAGAACTTCAAAACCTTGTAAATGAAAAAGAAACTGTAAATAATTGGGACGATTATGTAGTTCCTGATTCTTTACCCAAACCTAAAGAAATTAGAGAACCAAAATTTTACATTCATATTGTTGGATGTTCAATACTTTCAATCTTAATTGCTTTTTTACTTGCAAAGGTTTCCATAAGTGGATTTTACATTATTGGACTTTTTGAGTTTTTAGTCGGATTTGCAATAGGTTTTACTTTTAAGTATTTAATTAAGTTTTCAAACTTCACTAATTACGACAAACTCCATTATGTAATATTAGGGACAATTGGTTTGACATATTTATTAAATCAATACTTTCAATACGAGATAATATTATATGAGAACAATTATGACCGAATTGGTTTTTTTGAGTTTCTAAAAATCAAATTTGAACAAGGACTTACAATCAAAACACTAAATACAGGGTGGATTGGCTTAGTAATTCATTGGATTTTGCAACTTGTTATAACCTACTATGTGACAGTAATGGCAGTTATAAGAAATTTAACGAAATACCAACTTGATAGAGTTCAACCAGAAGTTGTTGACTTTGCGTTTTACCACTTTGTAAAGGACAAAACCGAAGACCAAATAAGAAAGGAATTAGCATTAAAGGGTTGGACGGAAACGCAAAATCAAGACGAAGTTTTTGAAGCTATCGGAGCTTTACAAACAACTCAAGACGTAAATAGAATGCAATGAAAAGAAATACTTCTGCCAACAGCAAGGCTTTGCACAATGGCGGGGTTGAAACAGATATTATAGTTTGCGGTTTTTATGTTACTTTGTCGTGGCTTGACAGAGTGGTTTTCAAAAATCCGCCATTGCGCCAAGCGCCAAACCGTTAGCAACCGCAAGTGGCGACAGCTTAACTTGTAAAATCCGAGGAAAGAAAATCTTCACAGAAACTTAACACCTTTTCTCTCTTAGTTGTAAGTAAGATGAATATTTTTGTATTTATCTGAATTTTAGATGTGTGAAAACGAACTCAGCTTTTTTAGTAATCTTTTCGATTGCGATTTTTTATATCTGTTGGGGAGTTTCTCAACTGATAAGCATCAAAACGCGGTACTCACAACTATCAAGTTTACTATTTTCCATTGTTTTTACAGGCATAATCGGATGTTTTATTCCAATATATTTTAAAAACAGATTTCGTTGGAGTTACAACAAACAAAGTTCAAACAAAATAATAGGTTATCTTTTCTTGGTTTTAGCCATTTTGTTGTCAACAATATTATCAGGAGCTTTTGTTAAAGTCATTGAATTAAAATATTCTTGGGGTTTAATTCTGAAATATATACTTCTGTTTTTCCCGATGTCTCTTGGAATTGGCTTGTTTGCGTTTTTATTAATTCCGAACACGATAAAAGATTGGAAAAAGAACAATATAAAAAGTGTATTGTTAGTTATTTCAATCAGCATCTTTTTCTTTTTCTCATTTTACATTGACTCACTGTTTCAAGATATAGAGTTAGCCGTTACTATGGGATTTATTGGATTGCTATTAGCGCTGGGTTATCTATTTCTTAGAAACTTTTGGGTTGTTTACTCAGCGCTTTTTATAATAATGTTAGTTAACACATTAGCCGACAATAAGTATGATGAGTACAGTTATTGGGTTGTAATTATAAGTTCTTTACTCTCCTTAACAATATTGACGTTTGACTTTATTAAAAACAACAGAATAAAAATCACTAACCTATCAATAGAATAAGAAATGACAACGGAAAAAGAAAAATCACTTCAAGCTCTTTTGGATAAAGTGGTTGATGGCAAAAAAGTATTTGGGACATCATTTGCTTTTAAAAAAGATACGGAAACTTGGCAAGGGGCATCGGGTAATTTAACTACAGACCGGCCTTACTTTATTGCAAGTACCACGAAACTGTTTACTACTGCAATAATTATGAAACTGAGAGCAGAAGGCAAGTTAAGCCTTGAAGATAAAATAAGTAAATACATTGACGCTTCAATTTTGTCGGGATTACACTTTTACAAAGGCAAAGATTATTCCCAAGAATTAACCATCAGACACTTGCTTTCCCACACATCGGGACTTCCTGATTATTTTCAAGACAAAGGAGCAAGCGGTAAGAGTTTGGAAAATGAATTAATGGCTGGCAATGATCAGTTTTGGACTTTTGAAGAATCAATTGATAGGTCAAAAAAAATGTCTCCTCTCTTTGTGCCCGGAACAAAAGGAAAAGCAAAATATTCGGACGCTAATTTTCAGCTTTTGGGAAAAATCATTGAAACCATAACGGATAAATCGTATGCTGAAAATTGTCAAGACCGCATTATTCAGCCACTTAGTTTAACAAAAACATATCTCTATCAAGATGCAACCGATGAAAAACCAAAGATGTTATATCATAAAAGCAAGGAGTTGAAAATTCCCAAAGCAATGACCTCTTTCGGACCAGATGGTGGAATGGTTTCGGTTTCTGCGGATATGCTTGTTTTTATTGAAGCATTTTTCACAGGCAAATTATTCCCACTATCCTATATTGACGAATTGCAAGAATGGAACAGAATTTTTCCCCCAATGCGTGCAGGTGTTGGCATTCATTTGTTTA
>JAAYWF010000265.1 GCA_012516825.1 Lentimicrobium sp.
CAGGCTTATCATCCCATTTGGGATAGGAATCCTATCAGCGATTTATCTACCAGTTCCTCATTTTATACAGCCATTGTGGCTAATCATCATAACCCTCTTACTGCTTTTTCTGACCATTTTCACTCACTATATAAAAACTTATTCATTACGTTGGTTGCCCGGCCTGTTCTTAAATGTTTTCGTACTAAGTACAGGTTATACTCTTACTTTGGTACAAACCGACTTATACCGTTCCAACCATTTCAGCCATGTTACTGATGGCTCTGAACTGATGGTTGTCAGAATCAGCGAGCAGCCGTCAGAAAGAGCAAGAAGCGTAAGGGCATTCGGGAAGGTTGTTATGCTAAAAGACTCCATTAACGAATTTCCAACTATTGGAAAAATCCTTATCTATCTTGAGAAAGACAGTGTTAGTCAGACTCTTAAATATGGAGATATTATTGTTGCCAAAGCAATTTACAACCATGTTCCTTCGCCCTCCAACCCACATCAATTCGATTACCAGCGCTATCTTTCTCATAGTGGCATATACCATCAAACATGGCTTGGCAGCAACGATTGGCAACGTATAAAAAAAGGACAGGTCAATCCAATTTTCAGTCTCTCTTACAAGGCTCGTGACATCATGCTGCGTACTCTTGAGGAGCAGGGCCTCGATGGGAATGAATTTGCTGTTGTCGCAGCTATTTTGCTCGGTTACGACGATCGCATGGAGCCTGAGCTTCGAAACCATTATGCCGGAGCAGGAGCCTTACATGTACTATGTGTATCGGGATTACATGTGGGTATCATATTCATGATCGTAAGTGTTTTACTTAAAAAGCTAACCTCAAAATCTGGCCGGATTATCAAATTCTTTATTCTGTTGGGTAGCATTTGGATGTATGCATTTATCACCGGATTAGCTCCATCAGTATTACGTGCCAGCGTGATGTTTAGCTTATTTACCTGGCGTGAGCTTATTGGGAAAAAATCTAACTCATACAATATCCTTGCAGCATCAGCTTTCATTTTGCTTGCTTACGACCCCTACCTGATCACTAAAGTCGGATTTCAATTATCCTATTCAGCGGTTATCGGGATTATTTCACTTTATGATTTCGTTTATAGGCAACTGATTTTCAAGAATGCAGTATTAGATTATTTTTGGAAACTTGCTGCTATATCCATAGTAGCTCAGATTGGCACCTCTCCGTTAGCAATATTTTATTTCAATCAGTTCCCACTCTATTTCCTGCTTGCCAATATTGTGGTAATTCCCGTTGTGTGGCTGATTGTATATTCCGGTATCGCTACCCTGATCGTTGCTATTGTGTCGTTACAGCTTTCGGCATGGATTGCCAAAGTCCTTTACTACGAGGTATATTTTCTGAATATGGCAGTGGAATGGGTTAATAAGTTGCCGCAAGCAAGAGTTGAAGGACTTGTGTTGAATTTTGCACAAGTTATTATTATTTATCTTGTTATCATCTTCTTAGTTAGATTTTTAGTTGCAAAAGAGGGGAAATATGGAGTTATAACTCTTTCGCTTTTATTAATATTTACTGCAAGCATCACGTTTCAGAAAATGAAGGTGATTGAACAGAACAAAATTATTGTATATAACGTAAAGGGATATTCGGCTATAGACCTGGTGATGGGGCAGGATTTAATCTCAATTGCCGACAGCTCTTTGTTATTAGATCAAAAGACTGTAGATTTTAATATCAAAAATGCAAGGATATACTCTGGAATACACAAACAAAAACAATTGATTTTCGAAGAGGTAATGTCAGTTGAGGATACACAAATAGACGGGAATTTAAAGGTTTATGCAAATGGTGTCATTCAGGCTTTTGATAAAGTAATAGCAATTTTAAACGACAAATTTCAACCATTTTTTTCTGACAAACCGCTTCAAGTAGATTGGGTCATTCTTCAGAAAAACTGCCCTATCCCTTTAGATCAAATTGGGAAGATGTTCACGTTTGAAAGAGTTATTTTTGATTCATCGAATACACCATGGAGAGCCCGTCAATGGCATAGGTACTGCACTGATAATCAAGTTCCTTTTTTTGATGTATCCCAGTCAGGAGCGCTTGTGGTTACTCTATAGCTGACTTAGGGTAAAAAAATGTGTATTATACTTAGAGTGTTGATTTATCTTGGATTAATGATTGGCATGAAATTCAATTTATCAAATAGCTTTTCGAGCTCGCGAAAGCAAATGTTTAACTGGTTTTTTTCGCAAGTAGAGTAATTTTGGTTAAAGCATTTGGCGAACTGGCTAAGCGATTCAAGCTGATATTGATCTATCAGCTTGTTCAACTTATTTGAAAACACCTGAAAATCTTTATTTTTAAAAGTTTTAAAGCTCTGATAAAAAGCAAAGGCAACATCATTATTAAATCGTGCTGTTACTTCCGGGTTTTTAATAATTTCATTATAAACATCCTCGATGTTTAATATACATTTACATTGACCAGGCTCGTGTTTACCAGCGCTGCCTATAGTAAAAAAAAATGTTGTTCCTTTTCCTAAAGCGCTTTTTACCCAAATTCTACCGCCGTTACGTTCAACAAATTCTTTACAGATGAATAGTCCCAGCCCCGTGCCTTTCTCATTTTCAGTGCCTGGTGTAGAGTGTATATCATCAGAAACGAATAGCTTTTCAACAAATTCTTCTGACATTCCTATTCCAGTATCTTTTACCGAAACCGTCAATTGATTTCTTTTTGCCGGCTTGCAGGAAATAGAGATTGTTCCTTTGGATGGGGTAAATTTTATAGCGTTGGATAGCAGATTGTGTAACACGGTATTGGTCATCTCATAGTCGGCGCGTACTATAAAATTTGATTGTGCTATTTTGGTTTTAATCGCAATTTTTTTCACTGCTGCCGATAATTCAAAAATTTTGACTGCATTATCAATCATCTCAACGATATCAAATTCTTTTGGTTGAAAGGGTGTTTTACCCGTTTGATTTCTCGACCAAACTAAAAGATTATCAAGTAGGGCGAACGATTGCCTGGTACTTTCGTAAAGCATTTGAATAAATTGCTTTCGTTGTTCAGGCGTATGATGTTGGTCTGCATCCATAAGTAGTTCAAGAAAACCCATCTGGGCATTGTAAGGACTTTTAAGGTCATGGGCTATTATACTGAAAAGCTTATCTTTTATTGAATTTATTTCCCGAAGTTTGTTTTCGGTAGTTTTTAGATATGTAATATCGGAAAATGAAGAAACGGCTGCCTTTATAGTACCTTTATTATTATTCATTACCGGCGCTGAATTAGTCCTGATCCATCTAAAAGTTCCTGTTTTAGTGTGAATTCCCATTATCACGTTTTGTACGGCTTTTCCTGTGGAGAGGGATATTACAGCAGGATGTTCATTTATATCGAAGGCGCTTCCATCTTCTTTTACAGCTTTCCAGTGTGGAGCCAATATGTTGAAAAAAGGCATTTCTTCTGAGGTCATATCAAGAATTCTCTCTGCAGCTTGGTTCCAGGTAACAACCTTCCCCGAAATATCTCTCATTACAACTCCCTCATTCATGGTATCAACTACCGAGCGATACTTCAACTCACTCTCTTTCAATGCTTTTTCAACAGCTTTCCGATTTGTAATATCTGATAAAACACCAAATATCTTGTGCTCCTCTTTAAAAATATTTATCCTTACCTCTGCCCAAAAACGAGTTCCATTTTTTCGTAGAACCTGTACCTCAACGGGCGAGTTATCCATCTGTTTAATTTTTTGTAAAGAGATCTTTTTAATCTTTTCACGATATTCAGGGACAACAAATTCCCATACTCTACGTCCGATAACTTCCGACTCGCTATAACCAAATATCTTAAGTAAAGGTGTATTAACCTTGGTGATTGTGCTCCACTCAGTCATGTAGATACCTTCGTTTATACTTTCGGCCAATTCACGATATTTCAATTCTATCTCAAAAAGCTTCTCTTCATAAAACTGTTTTACATCAGATAGGTCGGCAATTACGATGGTAAAAAGGACATCCTCTTTTTTTCTAACGTAAAGATTTATAAAAATTTTTACCCTTGTCTCTTTGCCATCCTTCAGAACTAGAATCATTTCGCCCATTTGCGGCTTGCCGGTGGCTTTTGCACTATCTAATAGTGTGGTAGTATAAGGCTGATAATCAGGAGGTATCATTTCAAAAAGTGAAAAATTCAATTCATCTTCGCTACAATTTAAAAACTCTAAAGCTTCCTGATTACAGTTCAAAACGGTTCCTGATTCGTCAACTATAAGTAAGGGAACAGGCAGGTTAGTTAAAGAGAAGTTATTTTCATGGTTTCTATTAAAGAATGCTGACATGTGGCCAGCAAGAGAATTGCCATCCGATTCTGATTCTGAACTATTCAAATTATCCTTATTCTCAAACATGTTTTTATTCACTAAATAGCTTCCAAATAGACAATGGAATTTGCCGCTAAAAATATTTAAATTTTATTAACCAATTTAAAATTTTGAAATTTGAAATTTTAAAACATTGATTAACAGAGCGTAATATTTTTTTAATATCTATTTTATTCCACTTTCATCTTTAAATCAAAAAAAACGGGTAAATGATCACTATAACCGCCAATGTATCGGAATCCCAAATACGTTCTAATTAGTTTTTTGCCCAAATACCTTTCATCGGGTTGAAGTAAAAAGTCGCTATGAAATATAACTTCTTGATTTGGATCCACCCACAAATTACCTGTTTTGTCAAGTAATGAGCCAGAGATGATTATCTGATCAAATGTATCCCAATATTCGCGATATTTGAGGGTTCCATGTTCCCAACCTTTTCTATCAACGAGCATCATATTGTAAAGCGCCGTCGTTTGGATATCATTTTCAGGATTTTTGGCATCAAGCGTTTTAAATAGACTTTCATCATTCGGGCCGTCATTAAAATCACCCATAATAACAATAACTGCTGATGGATTAATATTAAAAAGGGAGTCGGTTTTGTGTTTTAAAATCTCGGCTGCTCTGCCGCGTTTTGGTTTAGTTTCCATATATCCACCGTATCTTGACGGCCAATGATTAATAAAAATATGAATCATTTCTCTACCACCAATTAGTCCCTTTACGTAAAGGATATCTCGTGTTTTCGAATCAGGATCATCAGGGAATATTACCGGTATGGCCTCGGAATGGAAAGGGGTAAATTTATCATCTCTGTAAATCATTGCGACGTCAATACCTCGGCTATCGGGCGAATCGTAATGAATAAATTTATACCCAAATTGTTTAAGTGGTGTATTGTTGAGGAGACGTTGCAATACAAATTCATTTTCAACCTCGCACATTCCTACAACTGTAGGTGGTTCGTATCCTCCTACAGCCATCACCACTTTATAGATATTATTCAATTTAGCATAGAATTTTTTGTTGGTCCATCTTCTGGAGCCCGTGGGAGTAAATTCATCATCATGGGTGTCGGGATCATCATAGATATCAAAAAGGTTCTCCAGATTATAAAACATCACCCGATAATTTTGGATTGCTCGGTTTTCAACATTTGCCTCCTGAGCAATAATTACTGCCGAAAGCAAAAAAAGTAATGTTGGCAATATTTGTCTTGTTAATTTATAAAGTCGTTTCAAGGCATTATTTATTATAAAAAGTCAAAATTAGCTTTAAATTTAAATTGTAAACCCTGTTTTTTTATGGCAAAATAGTATTTTCGCAACATTTTTAAACCTAATCTTTCTAAATTTATGGTTAATAAAGAATTGATCAATCCTAAAAGTATTGTCGTTGTTGGAGGCTCAAACGATACTTCAAAGCCAGGAGGTAAAATCCTGAAAAATCTTATAGACAATGGTTTTAAAGGTAAGCTCTACGTTTCAAATCCCAAAGAGACAGAAGTTCAGGGTATCCGTTCATTTCAAAATACTGATGATCTTCCTCAGGTTGATCTTGCTATTATTGCCATTGCCGCTAAATATACCCTCTCGGTAGTGGAGGCTTTAGCATATAATAAAGGCACAAAAGCATTTATTATTATCTCTGCAGGCTTTGGCGAAGAGAGTGATGCTGGGAGACGATTGGAAGAAAAAATCGTTGAAGTTGTCAACTCGGTACAAGGTTCGCTGATCGGTCCTAATTGTATTGGAGTGATCACTCCGGCACATGCCAGTATCTTCACTCTGCCCATTCCTAAGCCTGACCCTAAAGGTGTTGATTTCATTTCAGGATCAGGCTCTACAGCCGTATTTATCATGGAGTCGGCAATTCCTAAAGGGTTAACTTTTAACAATGTCTTCTCGGTAGGTAATAGTGCGCAGATGGGTGTCGAAGAGATCCTTGAATATATGGATGTCTCTTTCGATTCAGAAACAAGTTCAAAGGTGAAGCTTTTATATATCGAAACAATCACTAAACCGCAGAAGTTACTCAAGCATGCTTCATCTTTAATTCGTAAAGGATGCAGGATTGCTGCTATAAAAGCTGGTTCGTCAGAAGCAGGAAGCCGCGCTGCCTCTTCTCACACGGGAGCGCTGGCCAGTTCCGATGTTGCTGTGGATGCTCTATTTAAGAAGGCAGGAATATTACGCTGCTATGGGCGCGAAGACCTGACCTATACAGCCTCTGTTTTTATGAATAAGCAACTGCCGGGGCCGAATATTGGAATTATCACTCATGCCGGAGGCCCTGCTGTTATGCTTACCGACGTGCTTTCAAATGGAGGAATGAAGGTGCCGCATATCAATCATCCGGCTACTAAAGAGCTACTTGACAAACTGTATTATGGATCGTCAGTAGCTAATCCAATTGACTTCCTTGCTACCGGTACAGTGGAGCAATTCGGGCTCATCATTGATTATTGCGATAAAACGTTTGATGAAATTGATGCGATGGTAGTTATTTTTGGAACTCCAGGTTTGATAAAAGTATTCGATGCATATCGCGTATTGAACGAAAAGATGAAGAGCTGCCGCAAGCCTATTTTTCCTGTTTTGCCATCAGTACTTACTGCGAGTGATGAAGTTGCCGAGTTTCTATCTTTCGGTCGTGTCAATTTTCCTGACGAAGCGCTGTTAGGAGAAGCTCTGTGCAGGGTATATCACAATCCTGCTCCAGCGCCTGTTCATGTTGATTTGCCAGATGTTGACCATCAATCAATTAGAAGAATTATTAATAGTAGTGATGATGGCTATCTTGCCCCTGAGAAGGTACAAGTTTTACTTGATAGTGCAGGAATTCCGCGAGTTGGCGAAGGGGTGTTTGCAAATAAACATGAGGCAGTCGAAGGCGCTGAAAAGCTTGGTTTTCCTGTTGTAATGAAGGTAGTTGGGCCGGTTCATAAATCGGACGTCAACGGTGTTGTGTTGAATGTCGAAGATGCCGAACAGGTAGAAGCTGAATTTGATAGGATGATTAAAATTCCCGACACTACAGCTATTCTTATACAGCCAATGATCTCTGGAATTGAGCTTTTTGCAGGCGCCAAGTTTGAACCAAAATTTGGCCATCTTATCCTTTGTGGTATGGGAGGCATATTCATTGAAGTATTAAAAGATGTCAGCACAGGTTTAGCCCCTCTTTCGACCGATGAGGCTTTACAGATGATCCGTGGTTTGAAGAGCTACAAAATCATACAGGGGATACGCGGCAGGAAAGGCATTAACGAAAATCAATTTGTAGAAATACTTCGAAGGCTCTCGGCTCTGGTATCAGCGGCGCCCGAAATAATGGAACTTGATCTCAACCCTCTGCTCGGTAGTGCAGATAGGATCACTGCTGTTGACGCAAGAATTAGAATTGAAAAATAGCTTGGGATTAAGGACTATCCTATGGTTATCACTTTAAGTACACCTTCAACCGATTGATGTTGGGTTGTTGCAAATTGATGACATTGTTTGCAATCTTCCTTATTTGCTTCAAACTGATCACATTCAAGGAGTTGTTTGGCCAAAAATTGAACATCTTCAGCATAAATGGTTTTTTCGACCCGGCGGTTTGAATGGTTTATTTTTCTCTTTGCTTCGATTACCAAACTACGTTGCTTCTGATGAATGGGGCAATTAATGATATAGCTTTTAGAATTCTTTTTCATATCCATTAATTAAATTAGTAATTCAAGTTTTTCTAGTAAAGATCAAAATGAAGCTGCAAATATAACTTAAAATTTGATAAATGAGTAAAGATTTATTGTAATGAAATTTAATTTTTTTTTGACTGACTGAGGACGTAAAGATTAACCTATGCAGCCTGTTTATGAGCAACTTAGCTAAAGAAAACAAAAAATTTTATTGAACTTAATAAAATTCATCATAAATATTTTGCAAGCGATCCAACTCTCACTACTTCTCGCTGTGCGAGCGCATATTCTGTTTAAATCGTAAGCACTTTTTTCTTGTCCAATTTGTTTTTAATCTCTTAAGATGAAAAAAGTGGATAAGGATTATTTTCAAAATATTTATACTATTACTTTATTTTGAAATTATCAAATTTTCAATTACAACTGCTGAGGCTCCACCGCCTCCGTTACACAGGCCTGCAACGCCATAACGGGCATTGTTTTGCTGAAGAACATTTACTAAGGTTACTAAAATTCTTGCTCCAGTAGCGCCCAATGGGTGGCCAAGAGAAATGCCGCTTCCCCAGATGTTTACTTTTTCACGATCAAGATTTAGCTCCTTCATCACAGCTAATGACACAACAGCAAAGGCCTCGTTGATTTCGAAAAAGTCAATCTGTTCAAGGTTTAGTCCAGATTTGGCAACTGCTTTAGGAATTGCTTTAGCGGGAGCAGTAGTAAACCACTCAGGGGCATTTGCGGCATCGGAATAGCCGATAATTTTTGCTAACGGTTTTATTCCGAGTGCAACGGCTTTTTCTTTACTCATCAAAACAAGCGCTGCAGCGCCATCGTTGATGGTGGAAGCGTTAGCGGCAGTAACTGTGCCCTCTTTGTTGAAAACAGGCTTTAATTCAAGCATTTTATCAAAATTTACATTTCGATACTCCTCATCCTCTTTTACTAAAACGATTCCTTTTTTACTTTGGCTCTCAACCGGCACGATTTCCAATGTAAATCTCCCTTCTGCAACAGCCTTCGCTGCCCTTTTGTATGACTCTATTGCGAGCCTATCCTGTTCATCTCTCGTAATCCCTTTTACTTTGGCAGTATTGTCGGCTGCATTTCCCATGTGATAGTCGTTATATACATCCCATAGGCCATCTTTAATCATTCCGTCAACGAGTTGGCTATGCCCTAATTTCATGCCTCTGCGTACCGCCGTTATATAATGTGGAACATTAGACATGCTCTCCATACCGCCTGCCACCACAACATCATTATCGCCAAGCAATATTGACTGTGCGCCAAACATAACTGACTTAAGCCCTGACGAACAGACTTTGTTTAATGTAGTACAGTGTACCGAATCAGGTAATCCGGCAAACAACGCCGCCTGGCGTGCCGGAGCCTGCCCCAGATTGGCAGACAAAACATTTCCCATCAATACTTCATCAACATCGTTAGGGGCGACTCCCGCTTTTTCAATTGCCGCTTTAATAACTATGGCTCCCAGTTGAGTTGCCGATAACGAGGATAAACTACCTCCAAAACTCCCGATAGGAGTACGTACAGCGGAAACGATATATACTTCGCGCATGGTAATTAGTTTAAATTTATGTATTGTTATTATTTTCTTCTTTTGATGATTTTTTATAAATGTAGTTTATCTGTAAAGGTTTTGTGGGTGAGTCGGGCTTATCTTTATGTTTTTCGACAGATTCTTTTTTCCAATAGGCATCAGGGTCGTCATCGTCAGAATCTGTCTCTTCTTCTATTTCCCAACTGTAAATCTTTCGGGCAGGCCCGCCTTCATTCCGGTAAAAAAAGGCGAGAACGATTCCTGCAATCATTCCCATAAGGTGCGATTCCCATGAGATATTTTTTTTAGGAAAAAGATCGGGGAAAATCCCCCAAACCATACTTCCATACAAAAACGCCACTAAAAATGTAATAGCAAGTAGCCGGCTATCTTTACGGAAAATACCACTGAAGAACAAAAAAAATGCAAGCCCGTAAACAATACCGCTGGCGCCTATATGAAAAGAGTCCCTACCCAATATCCACACCCAAAAGCCGGTGATAATCCAGATAAAAATAAGTACCCGCCAGGCAATAGTGCGATAAATGTAAAACAATAACGAACCTAAAACCAATAACGGAAGACTGTTTGAAGTAATATGGGCAAGGTTTGAATGGATAAACGGTGAGGTTAGTATTCCTGGAATCCCCTTACATGTCAAAGGTAAAATCCCAAACCTATACAATTGAACTCCAAAAGCCATTTCCAGGACCTTAACCAGCCACATAAAACCTACAATCAGGGCTGGATAATAAAAACTACTAAGGATTTTCGATTTTTCCGACTGATTCACATTAATTGTTTTTTATAGAACTAACAATTAATTATCGTTTTAGTGAGTGGCAAATGTAAAAAAACTTATTATCAACCCTGATTAACCATTCGCAAAAATTCAGTCGGAAGAGTTAAAAAAGAACTATGTTTTTAACTAATTATTAGAGAATACTTTTTATTGATGATACGGCCGCATTCATGAACCAATCGGGTTTGTTTCAAATGTAATGACCGGATTTTACTTACCATCCTGTAATGGTAATCCCAATAGCAAAGGGATACAGTTTAGGGCCTTCGTCTTTTTTGAATAAAGTGTTGAGTGAGTAAGTTGCATACAAATTGAGTACGCCCCATCCAATTCGCCCGCTAAGGTCGTATCTAAAAGGGCTCATGTGAAATGTCTCTCTGTTTTTAACAACATTCCTACCGTTTTCTTTTTCCATCATTTTGGTGTAAGTGCGGTATTTCCAGCCAAATATCATACCGGCAGAAAGATGGAAACTGTTGCGATTTGAGTTAGGGTTAGTCTGATATTCCAACATTAGGGGAACTGTCAGATAATTATTTACAACCTTGCTTTTCTGCCATTTGACCAATGGGTCGGAAAAACCAAATATCCGGGCAGAATCATTCACCAATATTAATCTTTGATCTTCGAAACGGAAATTGCTAACCCGCAAACCAGCTCCTGTTACTATGCCGAACTTGTTTTTTATCAAATTAAAATTCTGCTCGAAAAAGTTGATACTGAAATCAATTGATTTCTCATAATTAAGGTTAAGAAATTCATAGCCCTTAGGTTTCCCGGTATTAAAGTCTTTATCTACAAAACCGTTAATTCCTATATCCAATCCTGCCCAATGCCCATTAAACTTCTTTTTACTTTTTTTGTCGCCTGTGTATTTTACGTTTCCCTTTTTATCCACGACAAGAGATTTATTGCCAACCTTTACCATTGTTGAATCGCCATCAACTACCTCGATGTCTATTCCGGCAGCGGTAATTCGTGTATAATCTTCATCCTCTTCTACTGCAAATATTTTGGCGCGTGATGTACCTTCATCATTATCTTTTATTTCAATTTTCGGTTCTCCGAGAATTTTTATGTCGCTGGCGCCACTTGCGCTGGTATTTGCATTTTCGTTAACAAAAATAATAACGTTCGAGGCGCCGCTTGTTTTTATATTTGCCGTATTTGTTTTTAGCGCTTTAGCTACCAAATTTGCAGCGCCACTGGTAGTTATTTCGCTATTGCCTGCATTACCGGTCAGCTTTACGTCAGAAGCGCCGCTTACATTAAGGATTAATTCGGATACATTGATGTCAAGTTTGATCTGTGAAGCTCCTGTAGCAATGATTTCCAATGCTGAAGCCTCTATTTTATTTGTTCCTTCCACCCTCGCAGCGTTACTTAAATTAATATAGTTGATTTCAGGCACAGCAATATAAACCTTTACCTTAGAGGTGTTTTTAAGGTTAGATGCTTTAATTTTCAATATGTTGTCTGTAACTAATGTCTTTACTTCTTCCTGAAGATTTGAATCAGTCTCCACCAAAACCGATTGTTCGTCTTTCATCGTCAGATAGATATCAAAGAAACTGCCTGCTTCGATGCCGGTAAATTCATCTACTATACGCTTCTGACTAACCACCTCCATGTTCCCTTTAATCTTTTGTGCTAAAACATCTTCATTTTTAAAAATGAAAAATACCGCTAAAATAATTCCGGTTAAAATTTGAATTTTAGTTTTCATGATTTATAAATTTTAATTTCGACTTTATGACGGTATCAAAAGCCAAATAGTTACAGGGACAATTTTTTTTTAAAAAAGCGAAAACGAATAATTTGCTCCAACAATTTACGATGATACTAAAAGTTGGAATTGAATTATTTTAATCTGGCGGCTACTCATTTATTTGTTATTTCATCCTCTCAAGCAGATTTCCAACTAACCTGCTTGCTCCTATTCTGAACCATTTTTTATCGAGCCATTCGTTACCCAAAGTCTCTTTCACCATCAAATAGTAGTGCAGTGCATCATCGGGTGTGGCTATTCCGCCCGCCGGCTTAACACCAATCATTTTGCCTGTTTTTTGACGGTATTCGTTAATTGTATCCAACATTATCAAAAAAGCTTCGGGTGTGGCAGCCGGTTTTATCTTTCCGGTAGATGTTTTCAAAAAATCAGCCCCTCCATTAATGGCGCATTCACAGGCTTTTCGAATTTTTGAAACCTCTGTCAGCTCGCCCGTCTCTAAGATTACTTTCATTTTTGTCTCTCCGCAAGAAGCCTTCATCTGAATTATTTCCTCCTGAAGCTCATTCCATTTTTCCATTAATGCCAGGCTTCGGGATATTACAACATCCACTTCGTTGGCGCCCTGTTGCACGGCATACTCAATTTCCTGCTTTTTAAGATGAACAGGCAACTGCCCTGATGGAAATCCTCCCGCTACTGTAGCCACTTCAAGAGGGCTGTTTTGTAATAGTCCGACGGCAAGCTCGACAAATGGCATATAGATACATACTGCCGCAACAGTGCCATTATTTGCGTTATCGGATTGAAGCCTTAAAGCGTAACGGCATAAGGTTTCAATTTTTTCGGGAGTGTCGCTGCCTTCAAGTGTCGTCAGATCAACAAGGTTGAGTATCTTTCGGTAATATTCCATTTTTAAACTGTCGTTTAAAGGAATACTCTTTATTCTATTTGCTCTGTCGGAAAGCTGACTTAGGGTAAAATTATAATTATCATAATCTATCATCTGTTAGTGCGATTTATATTTTCAAGTTTAAGGTTTGTCAGGGTATCAGTAATTTCAAAATCGTATTTGGGACATTTGTAAAGCGGAAATCTCTTTTCCGTTATACCTATTGAATAGCCATAAAGTGTCTCATATTCCCGTCCATTCTCGCCCATTTTCATCATTTGCCTAATAAATTCGGCTACCGATTTCGATTCAACGATAATCACCTTTCCCATCTGTTTAATAATCGGGCTATGGCGGCGGTTTGAATCGTGTTCAAATTCAAGTACACGCCGGCCATTACACGTTATGCCAATAGTTCTGAATGTAAGGCTTTTACCAACGCCTGGCAGATTCAACACATTACGGCCTGTTGCGATAAAAGGGACATCATTCTCACGGCGGAAGCGGCGGATTTTGTCAACTATGTTTTTACCATCCGAAAGCTGTTGGGCTAAAAAAACGCTCTTATTTTCAGATAGGCGTCCTATAATCTTTTCTTCTGCGCTCTCCTGCATTGATCGGGCATTTGTGGCAAAATTATGTTTATTTTCATTAAATCCTTTTACTGAAAAAATATAATAGGGCAATACACCAATATCGTTGAGTACTTTTCGAAGTTTTGCGGAATGGCCGCGACGGGCTGCTGCAGTGATAAAAACCTGTTGGTTTGTTACTATCCAACCGGCCGAAAGTAATGCTTCAATAGCCTTTTTGGACTCGGGTGTTACCTCCATGGCCGTTTCGAAATGTGTTTGAATTACAAACTGCTTAAATCCTATCTTTTCTGCCTTTTTCCTGAAATCCGACAAAATAGATATTAACTGAGGTGTGATACGTTGCGGGAGGTAAACCGGTAATCGCGTTCCTAATCTTATTCTTGTCATCTCGGCATACTTCTCTCCATCAGGCCTCGACATATTAGCTGTTTTTTTTCGCAAAGCCATTTCATACACTTCATTAAGTATGGTCTTAAGCGAGGTGTCCCGGCTCATTAATGCATCACCGCCTGTTATAAGTATATCCCTTAGTTGTGTATCAAATTCAAAATAAGTAAGCAATTTGCGGAGTTTAGATGTCCATGTTTCTTTAGGACGCAATTTGTCAATTTCAAAATTAAGGTACCCACTTTGAAACTCATACATACGCTGACAAGAGACGCATAAACCACCGCATGCACGTCCTACAGTATCAGGAATCAGGATGGCTACTTCAGGGTAACGGCGATGTAAGTTATGATACGTTGGCAAAATCCAACCGGCTATATTTGGTTTACCAGGCTCTACATTGTCTTCCTTTTCCCAGGCCTTGATAGCGCCATATTCCTCTACAAGTTCACGGCTAACAAAAACGTAATCGCGGATAGCAAGATCACTCTTTGCAATATCATCTGGAGGGTTGATGAGCAACAACGATAAATAGTAAGGATTTACAAAAATTGGAATTTTCTTTTCTTTAGCTTTAGCAAGTACTGACAAAACTTCATCAGAAAGAGTATTATCAAGCATCTCATTCAACAGTTCAGGAGTGCGTATTGCAAATTTTAAATGAAAATGTCGAGTATCCCACCATTGCAACGCTAATTTATATTTTTCGTTCCATGTCATATCTGGCGAAAATTTATATCGCTCACTTTTCACAAGCCCGTCATCAATCCTTTGAATAATGATGCTTAAAATTCGTTTTTTGTTTATCTCCCTCATTTCAATAATCCTCTCTTCCAAACCTGAGGGATGTCTGTCCATCCACTCCTCAACTTCGCTACGGTCAGGGGTTTTGGGTTTCAGTACGCCCGTGAGTTGTCGGAAAAGTTGGTAAATATCAACATAATAATCATTGCCGGCAATCACGTTGCCGTAAGCTATAAACTCCCAAAGCGGCTTAAATGGCTCATTGATAAATCGCCTCTTCCCATCATTACTATCCACAAGCTCCCTGCCCGTGTTATTGATATAATCGAGAACCCTAATAGCTGCCAGATTTCTCCAGTTTAATTCTAACATCCCATTAATGCCACTTTGAATATAGGTATTTATATTTTCAATAGCCGAATTCATTGATAAAAATGAAAGCGCCATAGATTTCAAGTTTTGAAGAAAATCGGAATAACTTACAGAGTCGTTTATTGTTTGTCGAAGAGCTGGGTGCACTGTCATTAAATTAACGATAGATGAAAAAATTTTTGAGTCTGGTAATAGCCTATTTGTTGATTCCGAATACATTATTGTTTATTTTGTAGGTAGAAAATAAGACCAATTCTTGTTTTGAATATTCAAAAGTACACTTTTTACTTTAACTATCCAACCTCCCAATTGGCTAAAAAGAGATAATTAGTTAAGAGATTGTAAAAAAATAATCATTTTGTTTTCGTATTAAATACTTACGATCAAGCGCTTAATAGTTTTAGAATAATTTTCTTAAAAAAGCATAATTTTGAAGCCACTAACATTTTCGTTTTTTTAAGCTTAACGTTAAATGAAATATTTCTCTTTTTTTTTTGCGTTCCTTTTGGTTGGCTGCACTACTACAAGCGCTGATAAAAAATTGCTGGAAGAGGCATTAAGGATTCATAGTAAAGCCATTACTATTGATACTCATACAGATACGCCATTGTATTTTATTCATGCAGGGTTTGATTTTGGGCAACGCCATGATGCTCGTAAAGAAGGTAGTAAGGTAGATATTCCACGTATGGAAGAGGGCGGGCTTGATGCATTGTTTCTTGCAGTATTTATAGTTCAGGGAGAGCGCTCGGCTGCAGGCAATGCGAGAGCCTTTGAGCGTGCCGATCTTATTTTCGATTCTATCGTTTCGGTATTAAAACGAAATAATGATAAGGCTGAAATAGCCTTTAATGCCTCAGATATTGAAAGACTGAAATATAGCGGAAAACGTGCTTTTCTCTTAGGAATTGAAAATGGGTATCCTATAGGTAATGATCTTTCGCTGATTAAATATTTTTATGATCGAGGCGCTCGTTACATCACTCTTTGTCATTCCAAAAACAATGACATCTGCGATTCCTCAACCGACACTGTCGAATTTAACGGGTTGAGCGCTTTTGGAGAGGCAGTGGTTAAAGAGATGAACCGCATCGGAATGATGATTGACGTTTCGCACATTTCCGATAGCGCCTTTTTTGATGTCGTCAGACTATCCACAACGCCTGTTATTGCATCGCACTCATCGGCACGGGCAATTTGTAACAATCCCCGCAATTTCTCTGACGAAATGTTAAAAGCATTGGCAAAAAACAGAGGC
The DNA here is from genome assembly GCA_012516825.1 of Lentimicrobium sp. Taxonomy (GTDB): domain Bacteria; phylum Bacteroidota; class Bacteroidia; order Bacteroidales; family 4484-276; genus RZYY01. Next base: position 16,392 of record JAAYWF010000265.1, read on the forward strand.
GTTATACAGGTTTGCCTCCTTAGCGATTATGTAAAAACGTTCCCACCCAATCTACAGCGTGATAGCGTTATGAATGAGCTATTAATTAAATATAGATATTTCAAGGACTTGTCGGATGAAGAATCGGCTATGGCTAGCGCCGAATGGCAGGCAATGAATCTTAAGTATCCTATCGAACTTGCTACCGTGTCGGATTATGTGGATCATATTGATCATATTGTGAAGACCATCGGGATTGACCATGTTGGCATAGGAAGTGATTTTGACGGTGGCGGAGGATTGGCAGATTGTATTGATGTCGGCGAATTTCCAAAAATAACAATGGAGCTGCTAAGGAGAGGATATGTGGAAGAGGATATTATAAAAATATGGGGAGGGAACTTTTTAAGGGTGATGGAGGAGATACAGAATAAAGCAGGTTGAACATTTTCCATTAAAAATGATTTATGTTTTAACCATAAAAGTTACATTTCAAAATGAGACAATACTTAGATTTATTAGAACACGTTTTGGACAATGGGGTTAAAAAGGAAGATCGTACCGGAACGGGTACCCTGAGCATCTTTGGTTACCAGATGCGTTTTGATCTTGACGAAGGTTTCCCTCTATTAACCACTAAAAAGCTACATCTACGTTCCATCATACATGAGTTGCTTTGGTTTTTAAAGGGCGATACCAACATAAAATACTTGCACGACAACAATGTAACCATCTGGGATGAGTGGGCTGACGGCGAAGGAAACCTTGGCCCTATTTATGGTTTTCAATGGCGATCATGGCCAACAGCAGATGGACGATATATTGATCAGATAAGCCAGGTAATACGCTCGATCAAAGAGAACCCCCATTCGCGCCGACACCTTGTAAATGCTTGGAATGTTGGAGAAATAGAAAAGATGGCGCTACCGCCTTGTCATATCCTTTTTCATTTTTATATTGCCAACAACAAACTTTCTTGTCAGATGTATCAGCGCAGCGCCGACATTTTTCTTGGAGTACCTTTCAATATTGCTTCTTATGCTTTGTTGCTGATGATGTTTGCTCAGGTAACCGGTTACAAGCCCGGAGAGTTTATTCACACCTTTGGCGATGCCCATATTTATCTAAATCATATCGAACAGGTAAAACTACAACTCACACGCAATCCGTTCCAATTGCCCAAAATGGAGATCAACCCGTTGATTAAAAATATTTTTGATTTCAAATTTGAAGATTTCGTTTTGAAAAATTATCAGAGCCACCCACACATAAAAGGAGAAATATCCGTTTAATGTACCACAATTAGTAAATGAAGCATGTCAACGTTAAAAAATCTGCTTGATAAGAGCAGCCTCTCACGCGAAGATATTATCCTTCTGTTGCAGGCAGAAGGAGAGGCGATGCAAGATCTTTTCAGAAAAGCAACGGAGGTAAAGCGTTTTTATGTTCAAGATAAAGTATATTTCAGAGGGCTGATTGAGTTTTCCAATATCTGCTCTAAAAATTGTTATTATTGTGGGATTCGCAGCGCTAACCGTAAAACAGAGCGTTATAATCTTAGCGATGATGAAATAGTAGATGCCGCCATTTTTGCTTACGAAAATGGATATGGCTCTATTGTCCTACAATCGGGCGAATTGAGTAACAAGCGTTTTGTAAACAGGATTAGCAATCTGCTTAGCAAAATTCACGGCGCCACAAATCAAAAACTTAGAATTACCCTGTCGTGTGGCGAACAGGAAAAAGATACCTATCAAAAATGGTTTGACCTTGGAGCTATTCGTTATCTTTTAAGAATTGAGACTTCAAACCGTGATCTTTTTTACAAATTGCATCCAAATAACAGATTACATGATTTTGATAATCGCCTAAAATGTCTTGAATATTTGAAAGACGTCGGTTATCAGGTTGGTACCGGGGTAATGATCGGATTGCCTTATCAAACTTACGACGACCTTGCCGGCGACCTGCTTTGGATGAAATCTATTGATGTAGATATGGTAGGTATGGGACCATATATCGAACATCATGATACACCGCTTTATGACCTGCGTCATCTGTTATTACCAATCGGAAAAAGATTCGAATTATCATTGAAAATGATAGCGCTGCTACGCATATTGATGAAAGATATAAATATCGCTGCAGCCACTGCGCTACAAGCAATAGACAAAACCGGCAGAGAAAAAGCAGTAGAAATAGGGGCAAACGTGATAATGCCTAATATTACCCCCTACTCTTACCGCGATCAGTATAAGCTTTATGAAAACAAACCTATGACCACCGATAGCCCCGATGATTTCTTAGCACGTCTTGAAGAGCGTATTAAATTAGCAAAAAACGAAATAGCTTACAACGAGTGGGGCGACTCAAAACATTGGGAAGAAAAGCAATAAAAAGTTAGCGGTTTTTTTTGGTTAATGCTTATAAGGCTCTATTTTGAATTTGGATTTATCCCAAACTGATTATCTATTTGCAAGCTAATACTTTCCAACAACACTCTTTAACAAGCAAAAAAAAAACCGGAAATTAATCTTGCCCTAACTTCCGGTTTAAAAAATTATTAGCTATTTACTATATCAGCCCTTTGTCATGTTTTTCTTTAATCACCTTTAGCATATCCTGTGTCATTTTGTCGAGGTCCCATTTTGGGTTCCATCCCCACTCTTCACGGGCAGCGCTATCATCCATTTTATTTGGCCACGATTCAGCTATCCCTTGTTTCACAGGATCAACATCATAGTCCATTTTAAAGTTTGGGATATATTTTTTTATCGAGTTATAAATTATATCGGGGTCAAAGCTCATGGCAGTAATGTTGAAACAGTTCCGATGTTTTAATTTAGAGGGGTCAGCTTCCATCAGATCAATAGCAGCATCTAACGCATCGGGCATATACATCATATCGAGGAAGGTACCTTTGCGGAGCGGGCATGTATATTTACCGTCTTTAATTGCAGCATAGTAGATTTCCACGGCATAGTCTGTCGTTCCTCCGCCGGGAAGCGTAACATTTGAGATTATTCCCGGAAAACGAACCCCGCGTGTATCTACTCTAAATCGTTTGAAGTAGTAATCGCTAAGCAGCTCGGCAGCCACTTTTGTAACGCCGTACATTGTGCCAGGACGCTGAATTGTATCCTGAGGCGTGTTATCAAGTGGGGTGCTCAACCCAAAGGCGCCAATCGAACTTGGGAAAAAGACAGCACATTTATATTCACGGGCAACTTCCAAAACGTTGTAAGCTCCATTAACGCCTACATTCCACGCGGCCTGTGGGTTCTTCTCAGCAACTGCCGATAGCAGCGCTGCAAGATTGTAAATGGTGTCAATCTTATATTTCTTAACAACTTCTGCCAAACGGACGATATCGGTAGCGTCAACAACTTCAAGCGGACCGCTCTCGGCAAGCTCCACCGAAGGCTGAGTCTTACGATAACCAGCTACTACATTGTTATTTCCATACCTTTTGCGAAGTTCAAGAGTCAACTCCGACCCAATCTGGCCTACTGATCCAATAACAAGAATGTTTTTCATAAATATTAAAAATTAAAATTTAGTGTGAGTTCAATAACAAATGAAAAAAAGCAAAAATATCTTTTTTATGGTTAGAAGAAGATAAAACCAAATAGAAAAATAAAAAATTAATAAAACAAACTAAAAATGAGTAACATACATTTTAATCTTTTTATTACATTTGCTGCCAGTATGTTACTAACAAAAATTTAAACGGAAGCGCTGATGAAACACACTAATTACTTTTTCAGCCCGCTTTTTACCGAATGTTGTTGACTCCTTAAGCGAAGATTTCTTCTTTTTACCCAACTTACCCACAACAGCATCCACTTTTATTCTTATTACTTACTTATAATAAAACGCTCAACCGAAAGTCAGTTCCATATCCCTACAAGTAGCATTTTGAAGAGGACTAACCCGCTATAGGTTTTTTTCGACACAAAGATCGTAAGCTATACTGTAGTAACGATTAATAACTGTTTCTCCCGATTTCCAATTGATTATCAAATTCAAACCCTTTATCGTGCAAAGGTTTCGGCATTAATAGGCCAATCCCGATTTGTTGATTGTTCAGCACAGTTTTTAATGCATTGATAATAAGCGCTTAATCACTTATGCAATCTCAAAAGTTTGATCCGTCTTAAATTAAATTTCCAAGCGGCAAAATAAGCGCTCTTAATTTTGGTTTAATTGCCAAAGTTTTTTTTATGAGAAAGACATCTGTTTGTTTGATTTTGTTTTTTTTGCTATTCTCAATTTTTTCGGCGGCGCAAAGTCGTTTCACGATCAGTGGATTTGTACGGGAGAGGGGCAGTCAGGAGTTATTGCCGGGTGTAAATATTTATCTTCCCGAACAGCGTGCCGGAACGACTACCAACAATTATGGTTTTTACTCTTTAAGCCTGCCGGTCGGCTCATACAGAATTCAGTATTCGTATGTCGGTTATCAGCTTGTTGAAGAACAGGTAAATCTAAATAAACACATTGAAATAGATGTAGAATTGGAGGCGAATCTTACACTTTCGGAGGTAGTTGTTTCTGCCGAAAAGTATAGACGATTGACCGAAAGCGATCAGATGAGTATGATATCGCTTCCTGTGATTCAGATAAAAAATATTCCGGCGCTTTTAGGCGAGAAGGATGTTTTCAAGGTTTTGCAACTGATGCCTGGCGTACAAAAAGGCTCGGAGGGTAGCAGCGGGCTTTATGTGCGAGGTGGCTGCCCCGATCAAAATCTGATAATCTTGGATGATGCCCCTGTATATAATGTCTCACATCTTTTTGGGTTCTTTTCAGTATTTAACGGCGATGCAATTAAAAGTATTGAACTCACTAAAGGAGGCTTTTCGGCACGGCATGGCGGCAGGCTATCATCGGTTATCGAAATGACAATGAAAGATGGTAACAAAGAAAAAATCAGCGGGCAGGGAGGGATTGGATTAATATCCTCACGGCTGACATTAGAAGGACCTTTGGTTAAAGGAAAATCATCATTTTTGGTTTCGGGCAGGAGAACCTATATTGACTTGCTTATTGCACCTTATATGCCACAAGACGAAAGGGGCGGTTATTATTTTTATGATCTAAACACAAAACTCAACTACGATTTTGGCCCAAAAAACAAACTCTATTTAAGCGGATACTTTGGACGTGATAAATTCTATTTTGTAAGCAAATATAGCAACAGTAAAGATAAAGGCGCCCTTTACTGGCAAAATAAAACCGGAACGATTCGTTGGAACCATCTCTTTAACAACAGGGTTTTTAGTAATACCTCGCTCATCTATAGCGAGTACAATCTGAACATTTATGAAGAATATCGAAGTTCGAATGATAAATACGAGCTTAAATACACGAGTGGAATTTATGATGTTGGGCTTAAATACGATTTGGAATATCATCACTCTCCCGAATACAGCCTGAGGACAGGGATGCAAAGTACGCATCACTATTTTTTACCCAGCGCGATAGTAGAAATTGACGATAATGTAAGCCACGAATTTAAGAGTAAAACAGATTATACCTCATTTGAAAGCGCCGTTTATGTTGAAAATCATTTCAATTTCAAAAATATTATTCAAGTAAATGCAGGCTTTCGAATGGCTCATTTTATAGCTGATAAAAACCATTACTTTTCTCCCGAACCTCGCCTTTCGGTCAATTATTTATTTGGAAAAAACATCTCCTTCAAAGCGGCTTATTCGGTTATGAATCAGTATATTCATCTTTTAAGCAATACAGGTATAGGCTTGCCAACTGACCTTTGGGTGCCTTCCACTGACAGAATCGCACCGCAACATTCGTCACAGATATCGGCAGGTATAGCTAAAGAATTGGTGGAAAAAGGAATACAAGTTTCGTTGGAGGGGTATTTTAAAAAAAGCAAAAACATCCTTGGATATAAACCCGGCTCAAGTTTTTTACTTATTGATGACCCTACGGAAGTTCAGAGTTATACATGGCAAGATAATGTTACGGCAGGAAGAGGAGAGTCGTACGGAGCAGAATTGTTGTTGCATAAAAAGGAGGGGCGGACAAGCGGCTGGATAGGTTATACTTTGTCGTGGACACAACTTCAGTTTGATGAAATCAATTTTGGAAAAAAATACTGGGCGCGTTACGACCGGCGACATGATATTGGTATAGTAGTGATCCATGAGTTGAACAAACGTATTACGCTCTCAGGAAGTTGGGTATATGGAACCGGAAATGCAGTAACGCTACCATTAGGCTCCTATTATTCTCAATCACACGATCCATTTGAAAGTATGAGAGATTCACCTTTTTATCATTACTACAGTTGGTCGGAGATTTATGATTATGGCGAAATTAATAGCTTTCGGATGAAACCGTATCATCGCTTAGATATTGCAGTTCAATTTCATAAAAAAATGAAAAAACATGAACGTATCTGGGAGCTTGGACTTTACAACGCATATAACCGGCTTAACCCATTCTTCTATTTTATCAGTAGAGAATATGATTGGGAAACAAATACCGAAACAAGCAAACTAAAACAGGTGAGTATATTCCCTATCATTCCTTCGGTTACATATAATTTTAAATTTTAATACCATGAAAAGTATAGTAAAAGTATTTTTAATTATAAACATTCTCGTCTTGTCGGCTTGCGAACGCATGATAACCGATGTTGATATTGACCCTGGCCGTAAAAAGTTAGTAGTTCATTCATACCTATATCCCGGTATGGACACCGTTAAAGTAATGCTCACTTCAAGCTTGCTTCTTTATTCGTCAACGGAGTTATGCCAAGGGCCATCAAATAATGAGGTGGATGATGCACAAATAGTCATACGCAATAAGAACATAGAGTATCCATTGACCTACAATGATTCTATTAAGCAGTATATCAGCACGGAGCTTGAGATCAAAAAAGGCGAGACTTATAATTTATACGTTAAAGCCTCAGAGGGGGAAGAACTATTTGCAAGTTGTACTGTGCCCGGTGAAAATCCGCCTGACATTGAGATTTTAAGCATACAAAGCGATACCTATGGCGGAAAAATCATCAACTTTCGTTTTCGCGATTTAAATGGACAAGGACATTACTATAGAATTTGTGGCGTTTATAAATATTTCTACGCACCTGAACCAGAATCCTTTCATCTGTATTCAATATACATGGATAAGGGTGAAGAGTTCGTTACTGACATTAACAAGGATGGAGAATATTTTATTTATAAAACCAATTGGATTTATTTAGATGAAGAACCTAATCCTGTTACTCTTTTTTTAGCTCTGACCGACATTCATTATTATAATTATCATCGCTCTGTTTTTAATTTCGATGGAGAGAATCCCTTTTCCGAACCATCGCCGGTTTATTCAAATATCGAAGGCGGATTAGGGGTTTTTGCCGCTTTTAACGGTTCAACCATTGAGGTTGACCTTGAATAACCAAACGCATTATTAGACGAGGAAGATAAATGCCAGAATAAATCTTTATCACGATAAACCCAAGTTAGGCAATAGAAAACATTTCTAAGCCGAATTATTGACTTTGTGAAGCCAACTCCGGTTTTGTGTTTGTTAAGAACAATATCGGGTACAAATCATTTAATTGAAATTTAACTGCTAAATTTCAATTAAAAAAAACAGACGTTTTCAAAACTCTTTTATTGTTAGTGCAAAATCATATTATCATCTTGA
>JAAYWF010000035.1 GCA_012516825.1 Lentimicrobium sp.
AACCGCCGGATCAGTGGTACTTACACTAACGGCTCAACCTATTTCACCATGTACTGTTTCAACGTCTGATCAAATGACTCTGACTATTCAACGGCTTGCCACTGCCAACGCAGGAGATAATGTAACAATTTGTGAAAATGAAACAGTTACTTTAAATGGAACAGCTCAACGATATTCATCAGTGAGCTGGAGCAGTTCAGGAACAGGAACTTTTAACAATCCATCAATATTAAAACCTGTTTATACTCCTAGCGAACAAGATAAAAACACCGGTCTTGTAATCATCACTCTTACTGTTCAACCTATTTCGCCATGCGCTGTTGCAGCTACTGACTATGTAATAATTAATATTTATCGGATGCCTGTAGTTTCAGCAGGAAATGATGCTGCCATCTGTGAAGATGAAACAATTACTTTAAATGGAACAGCACAACGCTATTCATCAGTAAGCTGGAGCACCTCAGGAACAGGAACTTTTAATAATCCATCAACATTAAAACCTGTTTATACTCCAAGCGCCGCCGATAAAACCAACGGATCAGTCGTGCTTACTCTAACAGTTCAACCTATTTCTCCATGTAGCATTACAGCGTCGGATCAAATGACACTATTTATCGAAAATCTTAACATTATACACAACCTCGAACCAACTCAAACTGTCAACATGGGTAGTACTTTGAATTTGGTATTCGAAGTAGAAGCCCATAATGACGGCATATACACATGGTTTTTTAATGATGAAGCGATCGAAAATAGTAATAATTCAATTTTTACAATCCCCAGTATATCGGCAACTGATGCAGGTTACTATCTTTGTTTATTCGTACATAACTGTGGCGAAGTAAGCAGTAATGAGTCTTTCGTACAAGTAATCCAGCTTTCAGCTCACGAAATAAACTTACCGCAGCTTTGGAGTGGTATCTCCTCTTATGTTGTACCTGATAACCCAGCAATGAATGCTATTTTTGCTCAAATCATTAACAATATCGAAATAGTTCAAAACTACGATGGTATTTACTGGCCAAGTCAAAATATAAATACTTTGGGCAACTGGTCAACAACAAAAGGATACAGAATAAAAATGCTTAATACTGATCAGTTAATGATATCAGGAACGGTTCAATATCCGGTTGATGAATTAACTCTTCCACCAAATTGGTCAATTATACCGGTTAATGTTCCTTGTATCATCAACACTTCAGAATTCTTCAGCGATTACCCATCAATTTTGATGATTAAAGAAATAGCAGGATCACAAATTTACTGGCCAGAATATAACATCAATTCACTTGTTGAACTATTACCAGGAAAGGCCTATGAAATTTACAACTCTTCATCACAACCTATAAACATTACATTCCCGCTTTGCGATGGGCCATTAATGAATTTTGAATTTAAAAGCGTTGAGCCAGATATAATTCATCCGTGGAATCCTATCTACAAAACTCCCATCAGCCATATTTTCGGATTTTTACCGGAAGCAACAGGTCAATTCGAACAAGGCGATTTAATCGGGATATTTACACAATCAGATTTGTGTGCTGGAATTGCTAAAGTGGAGGTTATTGATAAAGCATTCAGCCTAACTGCTTTCGGCACTGATATTTTTGCCTCAGATAAAACTGGATTTGAATATGCCGAACCGGTAAAGTTCAAAATATTTAAACCCACTACAGGTCAGGAATACCCACTTAACATTCAATATTCCGATGGCGCTGATGAATCTCTTTTTACAGCTAACGGAATAACTCTGATAAAAAAAGCAGAATGTTTAATGACAAATGTTGAATCGCAATCAGGCCTTGTCAAAGATTTTCATGTTTATGTCTTTCCAAATCCAACTACAGGAAATATTAATATAACCTTAACGTCGAATGCAACTTTTGATGGCAAATTTGAAATTATTAACACATCAGGCCAGCTAATACAAAAAGTTAACTTCAAACACACAAACAACAATACCACTCAAAGTGTTGATCTATCTAATAATCCTGCAGGAATTTATTACTTACGCATTATTGGAGAAAACATTTTAAAGACAAGAAAGATATTACTCAGGTAATATTAATTTTTAATACGATTTAAAAATGCTCTCATAAAATGGGAGCATTTTTTGTTTTATCAAAAGAGTAACAATAGATGAAAAAATCCTGAATTAAAAAAAAATCAAAACTGCAATTAATTCAATTACAATCTAATAAAAATCTTTATAAGTTTTTTTTTAAAGTTAAAAAGATAGTTTATGCTTTTCACGTAACTTTGCCATCAAACATATTGCATTGAACCCACTTAGAAGATTAGTAGGACAAACAGCCATTTATGGTCTTAGTAGTATTATCGGACGGTTGCTCAATTACCTTCTGGTGCCTCTTTATACGCGTGTTCTCATTACTTCCGAATATGGCATTTACACCGAAATGTACGCCTATGTCTCAATCCTTTGGGTAATTTTAACTTATGGGATGGAGACCACTTTTTTCCGCTTTTCACAAAGCGAAACCGACAAAACAGATGTTTATAGCACCTCACTTTTGTCTCTTATTTTTACTTCAGGGGTATTCCTAATTATTTCATTGATTTATGCCCAACCGATTGCCGTTTGGCTTGGGTACCCTAATAATGTAAACTATGTTGTTTGGTTTGTGTTCATACTGGCTTTTGATGCCATCTCTGCAATTCCATTTGCAAAACTTAGACAGGATAATCGCCCAATGAAATTTGCCATACTGAAACTTATAAATATTGGTTCTAACATTGGGCTAAATCTCTTTTTTATACTACTCTGCCCTTTTATCCTAAAGACATACCCCGACACAAACCTTGCATCGTTTGTCAAGAGCTTTTTTAACCCTGACGATCTCGTTAGTTATATTTTTGTTTCCAACCTCATATCCACAACTTTAACCCTTATTTTACAATTACCTGATTTCCCCTGGAAAAAGTACTCCTTCAATTTTCATTTATGGAAAAAGATGCTGGTTTATACGTGGCCGTTACTTGTCGTTTCCGTAGCCGGCTCTATCAACCTTTCGCTCGACAAAATCCTGCTGGCCAAGTTGCTCCCTTCGGGTACCGATGTAATGGGGCAAGTTGGAATTTATGGCGCTTGTTATAAGGTCTCGATTATCATGACGCTGTTTGTTCAAACTTTTCGTTACGCTGCCGATCCCTTTTTTTTCAATGAATCTGCTCAAGTAGGAGCGCGCCAGTTGTATGCTGATGTTCTAACACTTTTTATGATTGCTGTTTCGACTATTTTCCTTTTGACAATGATGTATATTGATATAGTCATTCTATTTATCGGTACAGCATACAGAGAAGGTAAGGCCGTAATTCCACTGCTATTGCTTGGCAATCTTTTTCTTGGTGTTTTCTACAATTTCTCCATTTGGTACAAACTAACCAATAAAACTATTTACGGCGCAGCTCTGTCTATCATTGGGGCTACAATCACAATTATTCTCAACATATTGCTAATACCCTCTATGGGATATTATGGATCAGCCTGGGCAGCCTTTTTTGCCTATTTTACAATGATGACGCTATCGTATATCCTTGGCCAACGGCATTTTAAAATACCATACAACCTCAAACGCTTGATTTTTTACCCTTTACTGGCAATCGCATTATATTTTGCCAGCGAATTATTAAAGCCTGAAAGTAAGTTGCTACATCTAACTATCAATACAATTTTAACAGCAGGGTATCTTTTCATTGTTGTAAAATTAGATAAAAAGCTTTTATTTGATGTATTGAAAAAGAACTAAACCATCATCTAAGTAAACTTTTCACTTTCTAAATACCAAATTACTACTCTTACCTATTTTTTTAAACTCTCATTTCCCCTTTATCCTTTCCTAATAATTGTCGCCTGTTGAGGCTCAGATTTTTCAGCAAAAAGTTTGCGGTAAGTAATGTGCTTTTTTCCAAATTTTCCACCTACAGCTTTATGCAACGCTTCCATACGCGGATTAAAATCGCCAACCCACGACAATTCTATTTCAGTATAATGCGGCCGGTGATCAAAAACTTTACGTAATTCTCTAAAAATAGCCGACTCTATACCATACCCTTGAAATGAAGGCACTACCCCCATTACCGTAATCTTTGTTCTTGTAATCTCCTTCTTCCATAGGTAGTAAGCAAACCTGCATTTATTAATCAAACCTAATTTTCCATTGAAATGTCTAAAAATCTGGTTGACATCAGGAAACATGACTAAAAAAGCGATAGGTTTTCCTTCATGGTATGCAAACCAAATCAACTGCTCATCAAGTATAGGTTTTGCTTTTTGCAGTTCGCTCAAAATATCTAATGAATTTAACGGAGTAAAATGCTCATGATTGCTCCACGCCTGATCATAAATAGTCTTTAGATCATTAATATATTTTTTGGCATTTGCCATTTTGAAATGCTCAAAAGTAAATCCAGGTTTCTTAGCAATCCATTCTGCAATTTTCCAAAATCGTTCCGGGAAAGGAATTGTTAAATCAAGATAATTTGTAGTTTGATTAAAGTATGGCGAAAAGCCATAATCTTCAAAAAACTTTCGATAATAGGGATGATGATAATTCATCCCATAACTTGGCGGTGTAAAACCTTCCACAAGCAACCCCTGATACTGGTCATTTTCGCCAAAGTTTATTGGGCCGTCCATAGCTTCCATCCCTTGAAGCTGAAGCCACTCTTTACATTTGTCGAATAACAGTTTAGCAGCCTGATAATTATCAATACACTCAAAAAAACCCAAACCTCCCGTTGGTTGTTTATAGGTATTAGCTTTCATTTTGTTGAAAAACGCTGCTACACGACCTGCCAACCTGTGGCTATCGTCAAATAAAATCCAACGAATGGCTTTTCCATCATTAAAATATCCATTCTTCAACGGATCAAAAACAGCCTCAATATCAGAATCCATCAAGCAAATCCAATTTTTATCACCTTTGTAAATTAGTCGGGCAACGTCATGAAAGAGTTTTGCATCTTTTTTTGTAGTAACTTCGTAGATGTTCATTTTTCGTAAAAATTAACTGTTGTGTACATTGAAAGGCTATTATAAAACGTTCTGATAATTGATTTATTAAAAAATTACAGCACGAAAAACAAATTATAAAACTCAATATTTATAAAAGGATTGAAAAAGCTCTATTGGTTTATTATTAAATCCTATATCGGTCCTCTGCTATTTACCTTTTTCATAGCTCTCTTCATTCTTGTTATGCAATTTTTGTGGAAGTACGTTGATGAATTAGTTGGTAAAGGGCTTGAACTACATATACTACTCGAACTTCTCTTTTATGCATCTAGTACTTTTGTTCCTTTAGCGCTTCCTTTGGCTATCCTGCTTTCGTCACTGATGACATTTGGCAATTTTGGCGAACATTACGAATTGGTGGCCATGAAGTCAACGGGCATTGCCTTGCGGCGTATCATGATGCCGTTAATCATACTTTCAATCTTCATCAGCGGATTTGCCTTTTTCTTTTCCAACAATGTTTTACCTATCGCCAACCTTAAATTCCACGCTTTGCTTTATGACGTAAGGCAAAAAAAACTCACTTTCAATATTCAGGAAGGTGTTTTCTATAATGGAATCGAGGGCTTCACCATTTATGTAAGAGAAAAAGAACCGGATAAAAACCTCCTTCGGGACGTGATGATTTACAATCATTCCGACCGAATGGGTAACATGAGATTAACAACAGCAAAATATGGCACAATGGCTCTTTCTGCCAACCAATCCATGCTCGTTTTTAATCTTTATGACGGGCATAATTATGAAGAGATCACCGACAGGCAAAATTATCAGATAACCAGGCCATTCCAACGTATTTCTTTTTCCGAGCAAACCCGTACATTTAGTGGCCTCGACTTTGGCATGAACCGTACTGACGAAACACTTTTCCGAAACAACTATCAAATGATGAATCTCGATCAGTTAACCCATGCTACCGACTCTCTTAAAAATGATCTCGAGACGCGGAAAGAGAACCTAAATAACATAGTGAACGAACGATTTTCACATCTCCATCAAGTTGAATCCTTAATTAATAAAGAAAATAACAAAAATGTTAGCTTTTCACTAAATGAAGTAGATACGGCCTCAATGATTAAAGCAACTGATATTGCATTAAGATCATCACGTCAGATAAAAAATCAGATAGAATACAATCGAAAAGATATTGAAGGCCGTAAGAAAAGAATAATTCGTCACGAGTTAGAATGGCATCGAAAATTTACACTTTCCATAGCATGTCTCATACTGTTTTTTATCGGCGCACCGCTTGGAGCCATAATTCGCAAAGGGGGGCTTGGCATGCCTGTAGTGTTTTCAATCATCTTTTTTGTAATTTTTCATGTTATATCTATTTCGGGTGAGAAATATGCACGCGCAGGCGTAATGGATCCCGCAATTGCCATGTGGTTAGCATCATTGGTGTTGCTACCGCTTGGAATATTTCTTACATACAAAGCCACTACAGATTCGCCATTACTTGACGCAGATGTGTGGAAAAGAATATTTAAATTAATGCTGTTAAAATCTGATAACAAAACTAATTGACAATGAAAATACTGATTCTCTGCAACAAATCTCCCTATCCGCCTAAAGAGGGAGGGCCTATTGCCATGAACGCAATAATTGAAGGATTAATTGAAGCCGGCCATCAAGTTAAAGTGCTTGCAATTAATACAAACAAATACTTTATTAAAGAAAATGACATACCCGAAAGTTACCGACAGAAAACAGGTATTGAAACAGTTTATATTGATCTTTCAATAAAACCTTTAGATGCTCTGCTTAATCTTTTCAGTAAAGATTCGTACCATGTTCAACGTTTCATTAGTAAAGAATTTGAAAAAAAGCTAATCTCTATCCTGCAAAACGACACTTTTGATATAGTTCAGCTTGAAACGCTATACATTAGCCCCTTTATAGAAACAATAAGAGAGAATTCCAAGGCTAAAATCGTATTACGAGCTCATAATATCGAGCATCTAATATGGGAACGTGTAGCGGAAATCAGTTCTAATCCACTCAAAAAACTCTACCTGAAACATCTTGCAAAAAAGTTAAAAAATTACGAGCTTGAAATAATCTCCAAATACGATGGTATTGCCACAATCACAAGTAAAGATGCAAGCTTTTTTAAAAATACAGGTTGCGAAGTTCCTATAATCTCTATACCATTTGGGATTGATCTAGAAAAAATAAAAGAAAACCCTGGTATTAAGGCTGAGTTTCCTTCATTATTCCATATCGGTGCAATGAATTGGATGCCGAATATAGAGGGCATAAAATGGTTTCTCGATAAAGTATGGCCTTTGATACAACCAGAATTTCCTAACCTAAAGTTTTACATTGCCGGCAGATCAATGCCTTCATGGTTATATCAAAAGCAATTACCCAATGTGGAAATAGTTGGAGAGGTGCCTGATGCATTCGATTTCATGTATTCTAAAGCTATTGAAATTGTACCACTTTTTTCGGGAAGCGGAATACGGATCAAGATCATCGAAGGAATGGCTGTAGCAAAAGCTATTATCTCAACTACAATTGGCGCAGAAGGAATAAACGTTACCCATGAAAAGAATATTCTTTTAGCTGACGACCCAATAGCTTTTGCAAATGCTGTAAAACGCTGTGTAAACGATGAGCAATTTGTGCTGTCGCTTGGCACTAATGCCCGTGAACTGATCAGAAATGAACATTCAAATAAACAAATTATAGAAAAGCTTACTAAATTTTATCATTCACTTGTACTACCACAATAAACCCTAACGATTATCTTTGTCAAATGAAATTACTTGTAATATTACCACGCGTCCCCTACCCTCTCGAAAAGGGAGATAAGCTTCGAGCTTACAACCAGATAAGATTTTTGTCGAAAACGAATGAAATTACGCTTTGTGCACTAAACGACACAAAGTTGCATCCAAATGCCAAAAGCGAATTAAAACCTTATTGCAAAAGGTTATACATATTAAATATCAGTAAATGGAGCATCATCCTCAATCTTTTCAAGGCTCTGTTTAAAGGGATACCCTTTCAAGTCGGATATTTTTATAACCGAAAAGCAAAACAGCAGATACAACAAATCATAAACGAGGTTAAACCTGATCATATTTATTGTCAATTAATCAGAGTAGCTGAATACGTTAAAAACAACTCAACACCCAAAACCATTGATTATCAGGATGTTTTTTCAAAAGGTGTAGAACGGCGTATTGCCACTTCACCATTTTACCTAAGGCCACTGTTACGAATGGAATATAAAAGACTACTAAAATATGAATGTAACATCTTCGATATTTTCAACAATAAAACCATCATTTCTGCTCCCGACCGTGACTTGATACCGCATCCTGAAAGAAAAAAAATACATATCATACCCAATGGTGTGGATACTGAGTTTTTCAAGCCGATGGATGTCGAAAAACAATTTGAGATAGTGTTTATCGGTAATATGGGATATCCTCCAAACGTTGATGCTGCCGAATACCTTGCAAAAGAAATTTTACCGCAAGTAAAAAAGCGATATCCCGATGCCCGATTGCTACTTGCCGGCGCAACACCGACCCAGCGTGTAAAAAATCTTGAAAACGAATCAGTTGTTGTAACGGGATGGGTGGACGATATAAGACAATGCTACGCTCAGGCTAAGATCTTCATAGCTCCAATGCGTATCGGAACAGGATTGCAGAATAAGCTGCTGGAAGCAATGGCCATGAAAATACCATGTATAACATCTCCCTTGGCATTCAGTGCACTGAATGCCAAGAAAAACGAAGATATTCTTGTTGGAGAAAATGTTGAAGAGTTTTCTAACCTTATTGTCAATTTGTTAAATGACAATACGCTATCAGCTAAATTAGCAGAAGCAGGGTATCAATTTGTACTTAAAAACTATAGTTGGGAGATGAACACTATGGAGTTGGATACAATTATGAAAAATACCGCTATCTAAAAATCATAAAAAGGTTCTTCCATGAAAAACATAAATCAATTTCGCTCCTTGTTAGTGATTAACGGGATTATAGCTTTTCTCTTTGGACTTTTTGCAATTTTTGCACCTTTAGAAACTGCCAAAACTATAGCCCTATATTTCGGTTTAATCCTTATTGGTGCCAGTGTGGTAGGAATTATAATTTCAGTAAAAAAAATAAATCAAAAACAACTTATCCCATATAATCTGTTAAGTTCAGTACTTAGTTTGATCATCGGTATTTTTATTGTGGTTTACACAAAAAAGAGTCTCGAACTTTTTACAATCATAGTAGGTATCTGGGCTATTCTTACGGCCGTCTTGCAAATAGTAATCCTGATTCAAATAATTAAAAGATCAGTTTACCGCAAAGTAATGATTTTCAACAGCATTATCACTCTAATTTTTGGCATTATATTGTTTACCAATCCTTTAGAGTCCATTGCCGCCATGGTTTACATTACCGGAGCACTTGCAATAGTGTTTGGCAGCATCTTGATTTACATAGCTATTAAAATCAAAAGTTTATAAATTTTATTAATTAGAAATGATTTATCATTGTGCGACAATTTTTTGTTTTTCCAGGTTTATTCATTCTCAGTGCAATTTTATTAATTACTCAGCCTCTTTTCAGCCAGGTAAATACTGAAAAATTCAGGAAGTATGATGTTGAGAAGGGATTTCAGGCTAATCTACAAACTACCTTCACCACAAAAGCAGGAAACACACATTACAATACTCTAAAAGCTACAAGCCGTTTTGATTATTCGGCTACAAAATTTGATTATTTTCTTGTAGCAAATTTCGAAGCTAAATCAGCCAGCAAAAAACGCATCGAAAACGAAGGTTTTATTCACCTTCGCGGAATGTGGAAATTTGCAGATAAAGCTAATTGGGAGTATTTTGCACAACGTCAATATGATGAATTTATAGATCTTAGATTCAGAAATTTATTAGGAACTGCAATAAAATATAGGATTTTGAAAGCGGTATCGAAAAATGACTCTAATTCAATGATCCTTATTAATGCAAGTACAGGACTAATGTACGAACATGAGAATTACAAATACGAACCGACAAATATTGACAACAAATTAATAAGATCAACGAATTTTATAAGTTTCGACTGGTCAAAAAATGAATCAACGAGCTTTACCGGCGTTATATACTACCAACCAGCGTTTAATGATAGAAAAAACTTTAGAATTGTAGCTGAAAGTACACTTGAATTTAACATTATAAAAAGAGTATTTTTCTCAATTAATTTTGTTTACAAATACAATAATCATCCATTTACTGATGTAAAGCCTTACGACATTTCCCTTGAAAATGGGCTTAGGCTGAAACTTTAGTCGCCTCTAAAAATGCTATGCTACTCTACTTGTTCAGATAATATGGCTTACAATAGGGAATTTTATTACTTTTGACAAACACACATCATCTTTATATTTAATTAGTTATGGCAGACGATAATAAGATTATTTTCTCAATGATTGGGGTTGGTAAACTTATCCCTCCCAACAAACAAATTTTAAAAGATATTTACCTCTCCTTTTTTTATGGCGCCAAAATCGGCATTATCGGATTAAATGGCTCTGGTAAGTCAACTCTTTTAAAAATTATTGCCGGTCATGACACATCATATCAGGGTAAAATAGCATTTTCTCCTGGTTATTCCATCGGTTTACTTGAGCAGGAGCCATATCTCGACAATACTAAAACTGTAAGAGAGGTTGTAGAAGAGGGTGTTCAGGAAACAGTTGATTTATTAAAAGAATATGAAGCTCTTAATCTTAAGTTTGCCGAACCGATGAGTGATGATGAGATGAGCGCCTTAATAGAAAAGCAAGGCAAGCTGACCGATCTCATTGACCAGCATGGGGCGTGGGAGCTTGATTCGAAACTCGAACGTGCGATGGATGTATTGCGTTGTCCAATAGGCACTGCGCCTGTTAAGCATCTATCAGGTGGCGAGCGCCGCAGAGTGGCACTATGTCGTCTTTTACTTAAAGAACCTGACATTTTACTACTTGATGAGCCAACCAACCACCTTGACGCTGAGTCGGTAGAGTGGCTTGAACAGCATCTTAAAGAATACAAAGGTACCGTCATCGCCGTTACGCACGACCGATATTTTCTTGATAACGTAGCTGGCTGGATACTTGAACTCGACCGTGGCGAAGGCATTCCATGGAGGGGGAATTACTCATCATGGCTTGAACAGAAATCAAACCGCCTAAAAATGGAAGAGAAGGCAGAAAGCAAGCGTAGAAAAACATTAGAACGTGAACTTGAATGGGTACGAATGAGCCCTAAAGCGCGTCATGCTAAAGCGAAAGCAAGGCTCTCAGCCTACGATAAATTACTTAATGAAGATGTAAAACAAAAAGAAGAGAGCCTCGAAATATTTATCCCCAACGGCCCCAGATTGGGAAATAATGTGATTGAAGCCATTGATGTTTCAAAAGCTTTTGGGGATAAAGTACTTTTTGAGCAGTTGACCTTTTCTTTGCCACCAGCAGGTATAGTGGGTATTATAGGGCCAAATGGAGCTGGTAAAACAACACTTTTCAGAATGATAATAGGAAGCGAAAAACCTGACACCGGAGCGTTTCGAATTGGCGAATCAGTTAAAATCGGTTATGTGGATCAATCCCATGCCGAAATTGACCCTGAAAAAACCGTATGGCAAGTCATTTCGGAAGGACAGGACACTATTCAACTTGGCAACCGGTCAATGAATTCACGTGCCTACGTTGCACGATTTAATTTTAGTGGCGCGGATCAGGAGAAAAAAACCGGAGTGCTATCGGGTGGAGAACGAAACCGCTTGCATCTGGCATTAACATTAAGGCAGGAAGCTAACGTACTACTACTCGACGAACCCACCAACGATATTGATGTAAATACCCTAAGAGCCTTAGAAGAGGGTTTGGAAAATTTTGCAGGTTGTGCTGTAATTATTTCGCACGATAGGTGGTTTCTCGACCGGGTAGCTACTCATATACTTGCTTTTGAAGGCGATTCGCAAGTTTACTATTTCGAAGGAAATTATTCGGAATATGAAGAAAATCGCAAAAAACGACTTGGTTCCGATACTCCTCACAGGATTAAATACAAAAAACTAAAAGCCTAAAAATAAAATACCATTAAGTTTAGTATTAGAACCCTCAATTTTTTTTGACTTTTTATTCTAATTATCCGTGTAGGTATTTTGGTTTTATTTCAAAAAAAAAGCCCCCCAAGTGGAGAGCTTTTCTTAAAATTTGAGCAATTTTTATTTTAATACATTCCACCCATGCCACCTGGGGGCATTCCACCAGGCATGCCAGCGGGTTCTTTTTCATCTTTATGTTCGGCAAGAACACATTCGGTAGTCAACAACATACCGGCAATGGAAGATGCATTTTCAAGAGCTACGCGAGCTACTTTTGTAGGATCAATAACCCCTGCATCATAAAGGTTTTCATAAACTTCAGTAGCAGCATTAAAACCAAAATCACCCTTTCCTTCCTTCACCTTATTAACTACCACCGATCCTTCCATTCCAGCATTTTCAACTATCTGACGTAATGGCTCTTCCAAGGCTCTTTTAAGGATTGCGATACCAGTATTCTGATCTTCGTTATCCACTTTTAAGCCGTCAAGTGCACTTATAGCACGTAAGTAGCCGACACCGCCACCGGGAATTATCCCCTCTTCGATAGCAGCACGTGTAGCGTTTAAAGCATCGTCAAAACGATCTTTCTTCTCTTTCATTTCA
This sequence comes from Lentimicrobium sp., assembly GCA_012516825.1. Taxonomy (GTDB): domain Bacteria; phylum Bacteroidota; class Bacteroidia; order Bacteroidales; family 4484-276; genus RZYY01. Next base: position 12,748 of record JAAYWF010000035.1, read on the forward strand.
ACTTCGCTAGCCGCTCCAACATAAATTACTGCTACGCCACCGGCAAGCTTCGCAAGTCTCTCTTGCAGCTTTTCTTTATCATAATCTGAGGTGGTAGTTTCAATCTGTTTTTTTATCTGATTAACCCGGCCATCAATATTGGCTTTTGAGCCTTTACCACTAACAATGGTAGTGTTCTCTTTATCCACTGTTATCTTTTCTGCCTGACCGAGATATTCCAATACTGTATCCTCGAGTTTATATCCTTTTTCTTCCGAAATAACTGTTCCACCTGTTAAAATTGCTATATCTTCAAGCATCTCTTTTCTCCTATCTCCAAATCCAGGCGCTTTAACAGCTACTACTTTTAATCCCCCACGAAGCTTATTCACAACAAGTGTTGCTAGCGCTTCGGTTTCGACATCTTCGGAAATAATAAGCAAAGGTTTACCAGTTTGAACAACTTTTTCAAGGATAGGGAGCAAATCCTTCATCACTGAGATTTTCTTGTCATGAATTAAGATAAAAGGATTTTCGTACACTGCTTCCATTTTTTCGGTATCAGTAACAAAATATGGTGATATATAACCGCGATCGAACTGCATACCTTCAACAACATCCACATAAGTTTCTGTTCCTTTAGCCTGTTCAATTGTTATCACGCCTTCTTTCTTCACTTTACTCATTGCTTCTGCAATCAGTTTACCTATCTCTTGGTCGTTATTAGCTGAAACTGAAGCTACTTGTTCAATTTTCTCATTACTGTCGCCAATTCCCTTTGATTGATTTTTCAAATGTTCGATGACCGCATTAACAGCTTTATCAAGACCAC
>JAAYWF010000266.1 GCA_012516825.1 Lentimicrobium sp.
TAGAGAATTAGTTCCTCCTCTGGTAAATCAGATACAAAAGCGTGGTCGCGATTACGAGGAATCTATCCGACTTGATTATCTGAAGAGTCTGAACGATCGTTACGAGCAATGGATAGAGGGGTACCATGATGGGCCGAAGTTGATATTCAATGTTGATCAGTTAGATTTTGCCGAGAAGCCTGAAGCATTAGGGTTCATAATTGATCAGATCATTGCCGAGCTACACGGTCTTTTTTAGAGTGTTTTAAAATTTTTGGATAATTCTGCGTACTGCTCGGAGGTAGCTTTCTCCAAACAGGTTTACATGGATCATCAGCGGGTAAAGATTGTAATAATCTAAGCGTTGTTGCCATCCTTTTTCTAAAGGATTTGATTGGTTATAAGTTTCGTAAAATGAGTCTGCAAACCCGCCAAATAGTGTTGACATGGCAATATCCACTTCAGGATGACCATAATAGACTGCCGGATCAATCAAAGATGGGAGACCATTTTCATTAATCATAAAATTACCGCTCCACAGATCGCCATGAACAAGTGAAGGCTTAGTTTCTGGAAATATCTCTTCCAATTTTTTATATAAACGCTCGAAAGCGGAAACATCGGCAGAAGAAATATTTCCTCTATCGCGCGCCAGCCGCACCTGCCTTTCAAGCCGTTCTTGGATAAAAAAATTAATCCATCTATTATGAAAAGTATTGTGTTGATACAACGATCCCATATAATTATCATAATCCAATCCAAACTGGGGAGCCTTGTGGCTGTGCAGTGCAGCAAGCTGTTTAGCAAATTCCATCCAGAAATTTGATTTTTCTTTTCCCTGTTCAATGTAGGTCAACAGCAAAAACGAATAATCGCCAGAGTTGCCGAAATGTATCACTTCCGGTACATCTATTTCACCTGTGGTATGGAGCATTTTTAAACCGGCAGCCTCTTTCTCGAACATACCGGGGTAGAGGTCGGCGTGATTGTATTTTAAAAAGAACCTTTCTTTTCCTTTGGTTATTCTAAAGGCTTCGTTGATAGAGCCACCTGAAAGTGAGTGTTGTAAAATATCTCCTTTGAGATGAGAGAGTTGTTTTGTAAAGAAATCATTCAACGAATTGAGAATCTGTTGTGGAATCATAAGCTCTAATTTTTTAATGTGAGAATAAGTAGCTTTAAGCCATTAATAAATTGCAACCTCTGATATCAGAATTATCAAACCGGCCAAGCACTTCGAATGACCCATCATGCAGTTTCCGGCCTAAATCCTGAGTTGCAATAAAGGCACAAGAATGTACATTGGCCAGATCAATAATATTGATACCGCCTGTAGTTCCATCCTTTAGTAATGATAAAGGATCATTTATATCTCTGATCAGTACTTTCATCCATGGTGGAGTAATAAATTTTCCATTTCCATCCGACCACGCCTGCGAAAATAATTCAGTCATGCCATATTCCGAATGAATAACATCCACTCCAAATCCAGATTTAAGTCTCTTATGCAACTCATCTCGAACCATCTCTCTCTTTCGGCCTTTCATCCCACCTGTCTCCACAATAATGGTGTTTTTCAGTTTAAAAGAGCGATCACTAACCAAATCAAGAAGAGCAAAGCTAACACCTAAAAGCATCGTTTTTTGCCCTTTTTGATCAAGCTGAGTGAGGGCTTCGGCAATTTCATTAAAATTGTCTTTGTAAAAGCGACTATTTAAATTCTTCGAAGTTTCTATGAGCTTACCAACCATGTAAACCAACGACGATCGCGATGATTCGAGATATGAAGGTAGCATCGCTAAAAAACAGTAATCTTCGGGGGCTCCATAATTCATCCGAAAGTTTTGCAAAAAGCTTTTTTCATATAAAGTGAGGTTATGGTAAAAATGTTTACTGAAAGTTATGCCTGTTGTCCTGCTACTCTCAAACCACTGTTTGGGTGTTGTGCTGCCGCAAATTACTTGATGATTTTTAAAAAAATCTATTGGAAGAAATGGGATTTGATGATAAGATAAAACCTTTTCAGGCTGCAACCGAAGCTTTGTTACAAAATCTCTATAAATGCTATTTGTTTCAAGTTGATAACGAAATATCTCAAGAGCTGTTTCGTTAAAATCATCAATAGAAGCGATTTTGAAAATATTATTAATCTGTTGTTGATTCAGCATTGGCAATTAGCAATTAGCAATTAACAATTGGCAATTTGTAGTTAACAATTAATATAGTTGGTGTTTGAAAACGAAATTTCTCTTTCTGATATTGCTGTCAACGTTGCTGTTTTGGTTTAGCTCCTGTGTCGAAAAGCAGGTGTATCCTGATATTCCATCACTTGGATTTAAAACTTTTATCAAGATGACACACCCTGCAGGTTATGATTCAGTTGGGATCATTGTACTGACCTATACCGATGGTGATGGCGATTTAGGCTTGGATAAAAAAGACACGACTTCGTATAATTTTTTTGTTACTTATTATAAAATGAATAATGGGGTATTGAGTCCGGGAACGATTTTTAATCCTGTTACACAAACTTACGATACTATCTTTTTCAATAATCGTTTTTATGATCTTGCTCCACCTGATTACATTGGCTGGATAAAGGGAGAGATCGAAGATACAATAAGGCCTCTATATGACCCTCGTTCATCGAAAAGTCGGGATACGATAATGTTTCAAATTTATATGACAGACCGTGCAGGTAACAAAAGCAATATCGTGGAAACCCCGATTATAGTAGTGCAAAATCCTTAATGAGCCACAAATACTTTTGTGGAAAAATCATTTCGCTGAAATCCCGAACCTAATAATCTAAAGCCTAATTTTGTGTCGTAATATCAACTCATTTTTTATTTTGTTTTGAGATGAGGTATAAAGCTTACGAGAGCAGGAAAGTTTTACTTAAGGTTTTTGTTTTGGTAACAAGCATTGTTTTTACCATCAGGCTTTTTTATGTCCAGTTGATTGATGAGCGTTATGTGTTGTCAGCCAATAACAATGTATTACGTTATGTTACTATCTATCCTGCTCGCGGTACTGTTTACGATCGAAATGGTAAATTGCTGATATACAATGAGGCAGCTTACGATCTTATGGTAATACCACGCCTTGTAAAACAAATTGACACTCTTGAATTTTGCCGTATAGTGGATATTACAAAAGAGGATTTTATTAAAAAAATGGAAAAAGCACGTAATTATTCACCTTTTAAAGAGTCTGTTTTCGAGCCTCAGATTAACAAAGAGAGCTATGGATACATAGAAGAAAAGCTATACAAATATCCTGGTTTTTATGTTCAGTCGCGCACTCTTCGAAAATACCCTCATGCTACGGCAGCACATTCATTAGGTTACATTGGCGAGGTAAGCCCTCAGGATATCGAAAACAATCCCTATTATAAAATGGGCGATTACGTTGGGAAGAGTGGCATTGAGAAAGCTTACGAAGCTGACTTAGGAGGAGTAAAGGGGCTTAAGATTAGGATGGTAGATGTTTTTAACCGCGAAAAGGGAAGCTATCTTGATGGTCGGTATGATACTGCTGCAATTTCAGGCAATGATATCACTATGACTATAGATCTCGATTTACAGGAATATGGCGAGATGCTAATGAAGAACAAAAGAGGATCAATTGTGGCTATCGAGCCTTCAACCGGCGAGATACTTGCGCTTATCTCTTCACCCTCATATGATCCTAATTTGTTGGTTGGCCGTATTCGCAAACAAAACTACCCTTTGCTTGAAGCCGATTCGCTAAAACCACTTTTCAATCGAGCATTATTGGCCACCTATCCGCCGGGATCTACCTTCAAATTAGCTGGCTCACTTATTGGCTTACAGGAAGGGGTGATTACTCCGGAAAGCAGGTTTTCATGCAGCGGCAAAAGCTCAAGTCCTATAAAATGTAGTCATGATCACTATTCTCCGCTTGCTCTGCGAGAGGCAATTCAGGAATCGTGTAATCCCTATTTCTGGGGTGTTTTCAAAAGTGTGATTGATAATCCAAAGTATAATTCCACCGAAAAAACGTTCAGACGCTGGCGAGAATATCTTCTCAGTTTCAATTTTGGCAAAACTTTTAATAGCGACCTCACTGTGGAGGTTTCTGGAAATGTGCCAAGTGTAGAATACTACGATAAATATTTTGGAAAAAACCACTGGCGATCAATGACGATACGTTCATTATCAATAGGGCAGGGCGAACTGCTAATAACTCCGTTACAAATGGCCAATATGATGGCTATTATTGCCAATCGGGGTTTTTATTATAATCCTCACATTGTAAAAGCTATTAATAGAGAAAATGGAATAGAGTATAACCGGCCCGACAAAAAGGTAACGATGGTAGAATCCCGACATTTTCAGCCAGTAATTGACGGTATGTATTTAGTTTATAATAGCGAGAGAGGAACGGCACGGTGGTATAGGGATGCTGATATTGTCATGTGTGGGAAAACGGGTACTGTTCAAAATCCACACGGTAAAGATCATTCTGTTTTTACCGCTTTTGCGCCAATGGATGATCCTAAAATTGCTATTGCCGTAGTAGTGGAAAATGCCGGATTTGGTTCAACTTACGCTGCACCTATAGCTACTTTGATGATGAAAAAATATCTACAAGGCGATTTTGAAAAGCCCTATTACGAGGAAATAATCCTTGAAGCTAATATGATTGAATAATGCCAAGATCAAGAAGCAACATAACACAAACACTTGACTGGCCGGTGGTATTAATTTATCTCGCTATGATCTTTTTTGGTTGGGTAAATATTTATGCCGCTGTTTACAATGCTGATCATCATAGTATTTTTGATTTAACCCAAAGTTACGGGAAACAATTGATCTGGATTGGATCTTCAATTTTGATTGCACTGATAATCTTATTGTTTGACGCAAAATTCTTTTCTGTTTTTGCCTACCTTATTTATTGGCTAACCCTTCTTTCGTTGGTCGTTGTTCTATTTTTCGGGAAAGAGATATCAGGTTCGAAATCGTGGATAGAAATAGGGAATTTTGCCTTGCAACCCTCTGAGTTTGCAAAATTTGGGACAAGTCTTGCTTTGGCAAAATTTCTTAGCGACACCAACATAGATTTAAAAGAATTCCGCCAGTTGATTAAAGCCATAATTATAATTGCCATCCCTGTTATCTTAATTGAACTGCAAAATGACACGGGCACAGCGTTGGTTTTCATCTCCTTTGCTTTAGTTTTTTATCGTCAGGGGATGCAGGGGTCTATACTTTTTTTTGGTTTTGGGATTATACTCCTGTTCTTTCTTACACTTTTAATCAACAACATTGTATTAATAGGTATATTGGCTCTTATTATGGTTGTCATGCTTTTTCAAATCAATCGTACTCCAAAAAATATCACTACCATCCTCGCCATTTTCATTTTTGCTGTAATGTTTGTCTTTAGTGTGAATTATGCCTTTAACAATATCCTAAAGCCGCATCAGCAAACCCGTGTTAACGTTCTTTTGGGAAAGGAGACCGACTTGCTCGGTGCTGGCTACAACGTTCATCAATCACTTATTGCAATTGGCTCAGGCGGATTAATAGGGAAGGGATTCCTCAAAGGAACCCAAACCAAGTACAATTTTGTACCGGAACAGAGTACAGATTTTATCTTTTGTACGATTGGTGAAGAGTGGGGTTTTATAGGTAGTGTGGCATTAGTAGCTGCCTTTGCACTTCTACTTATCAGGATTATTAATATGGCCGAACGACAGCGGTCATCGTTCAGCAGGATTTATGGTTACTGCCTTTTTTCAGTCTTATTCTTTCATTTTGCTGTCAACATTGCGATGACTTTAGGTTTATTTCCGGTAATTGGCATTCCTCTTCCTTTTTTCAGCTATGGCGGCTCATCTCTCTGGGCGTTTACAGTATTTCTGTTTGTGTTTTTAAGATTAGATGCCGAGAGATTGAATATACTATAATGATTAGTCGTTTATCGGATAAGCGTTACCGTTCCTTTTTTCTCAAAAGGCTTACCTTCGGGGGTCAAACATTTAATGATATAGACATAAGCTCCATCAGGTTGTAGCTTGCCATCAACCTTACCATCCCAACCTTCCTGCGGATTTTTAGTTCGAAAAATAATCCCACCCCATTTATTAAATATGAATAATTCATAGCTCTCTTCAGCAATAAAAGATACGATAGGCTTAAACTCGTTATCAGGAGGGAGCGCCTCAGGAATAAAAGCATTTGGCGCTAAAATTTTAGTTTCCATTTCAAGCGTAAGCTGATTAGATTTGCTTGTAGCTTGACCGTTGCCATTTTCTAAAGCCTCGATAAAATAACTAAAAACGCCTCCCTGACTTGCATACGTTGATACATTATCCGAAAAATAATCTGTATTAGCTGTAACTTCCGTTAAAAGTGCAAACCCCGTTCCTGAATCGCGATATATTCTGTATTTGTCAACACCATCCGGCCAGCCCTCATAATGATTCCAATGTAGTTCATTAATGTAGCCTGCATGAGGCTCGCCTTGCAAAAATATGGTACGGTGGACTTTTGAAACATAAATTGGATTAGAATTCAGCCCGCAACTGTCGGATAAGGTAATTTGATAATAGTAACTTTTTGCATTAAAATTAGCTTTATGATCGTCGTATTGTCTGCCCGGATTATATGTAATAGGGTCGGTTATGTTTTCTATTTTTTCAAAAAAATGATTGTTTTCCGAACGCTCTACTTCGAAATCAAGGATAGGCACCAGGGGTTCTATATCCCAAACCACCCTGATAAAATCATTGTTTTCAACTGAAACAGATTTGATTTTTATTGATTGTGGCTTTGGATAAGTTCGTGATTGAAGTGTTTTTTTACATGAGGAGGATGTTTTTGTTCTGTCTTTATTAAAAGCTCTTATTTGATATGAGTATAGTTTGTCAGGTAATATATCGGTATGAATGAAAGCGGTATCGCTGGGTTGGTTTGTTCCGATCACTATATAGTTTACGCTATCAGTAGAGGCCATAATATCATAACCTCCAAGATCGCCCGGCATATTGATATAGCCTGTCCATACTAAAGAAATGGTATTGGCACAGATGTCAAGGTGTGGCTTTTGAAGCCAAATGGTTCTCAATTCATCCGACCATGCCGACACATAAGGACTTTCGCCCGGGGCACGAGCAATAATCTTATACCTTATTATTGAATCGCAAGGGCTAAGAATAGAAACAGTGTCAGTGAAAGATGTATTATTTATTCCCCAAGCTACGCCAATAGAATCGCCGGTTCCACCTGGCCGTAGTCGTTCAATCCGATAATATTTAGTGTTATCGGTGTTTGGAAACCATGAGAGTATAGGACGTTCATCGGCTGTTATACTGATTGAGTCAACTTCCGGTGTCTGAAGGTTGGTTTGCCCTAAGACCGTTATTTGAAAAAATCTCGACAAACATAAAATACAGATTGCAAATACTTTGCAAACAGGGATTAAGCGTTTTGAAAAACAGGTATTCATTACTCAGTCTTTTTTCCAACTACAATACTTAGCATTGAATTGGGATCAAGATAATTAACGGCCAAATCCTGAATTTCTTCTTTAGAAATAGATTTTATTGTAGTTATCATTTTTTTGTAAAAGCTGATATCTTTCTGAAAAGTAAGCATTGTTTTAAGTAACTCGCTTTGACCAAATGATCCATCGGAGAGTTGTAACAGGTTTCCGAGCATATAATTTTTTACAAGGTTGAGTTCCTGCTCTTCGGCCGGAGCTTTTCTGATACGCTCAATTTCATTGATTATCTCATCAATAGCTGGCTTAGTAACTTCAGCGCCCACTTGTGTAACAATTTTGAAAAGTCCGGAAAACTTCAGATTAAGAAAAAATGAATTAATCCCGTATGTATAACCTTTGTCCTCACGGATGTTTTTCATAAGTCTTGAGCCGAAATAACCACCAAGCATAGTGTTCAGTACCTGCATGCCGATATAGTCAGGATGATGTATGTTAAAAATGGGCTTACCGATATTGATACATGACTGCAACGAATTGACCTTTTCAAAAAAGTGAAACCCTGATGCTGGCTCAGCCTCATAAGCGCCCTGTGGCTTGATATTATTCTCCTCTATCAAATGTTTGCCAAAATAAACGTTCAACAGTTCAGCAATATTTTCAGGCATCAAGCCCGAAATGACAATTTGAAATTTGGAGGTTTTGTAAAACATTTCGTAAAATTCTATCAAGTCGGTCGGAGTGATATTATCATAATCCTCAAGTTTTGCATAGCGATTATATATATGGTTTTTACCAAAAGCCAGTTTACCGAAATGCCGATAGGAGAGTACTTTTACTTTTTCCATATCTACCATAAAATTTTGCCTGTAACGATCTGTTAAGGTTTTTAGCTCTTTTTCAGGAAAGGTAGGTTTTAGTACTATATCGCTAAGTAGCGGGATGAGCGCTTTAAGATATTTCGTCAGGCAAACCAAGGTTATACCAGCGCTATCCCTACCACTGTTCAATCTGATTGAGGCGCCATAGTTGTCAATTATCTCGGCTATTTGGTCGGATGTATAATTATGAGTACCCTCTCTAAGGCAAAGGTTTGTAAAACCGGAAGTTAATGGGTTTTTGCCAAACACCGAACCGGCATCAAAAAGAAGATCAACCTTTGCAACTTCAAGTTCGCCAAAATTAATCCCCCAAACATCAACTCCATTATCCAAGTTAAAATGTATTGGATCTTGCAGGTTAATATCATAAATGGCGCTGATAGGCGGTTCGGTCTTTCTGAATAGGTTAGTATGCATCTCTTTTTTAAAATATTTATCGGTTATTGTTTGTTCTTAGCAAGATAATATAGTGTGCTGCATTGTTCCGGTTGAATAATTCGGCGGGCTACATCCCGAATTTTATAAGTAGATACTGCATTATATTTATCAATCTCTGAGTTTATTAGTTCGGCATCTCCTAAAATCTCGCCAAATGCAAGATTGATGGCTTTGTTAAGAACATTAACCTTTGAAAGGGTAAGCCGCGCTTCCAACTTATTTTTTACCTTTTGTAATTCTATGTCGTCAGGTACCTCGTTTTGGATAATATCTATCTCATCCATTAATGTTTTTTCGGCCTCCTTTATTTTTATTCCTTTTGACGGCCTACCTGTAATAACAAAAAGACCCGGATCAAAATTTCCGGTAATAAAACAGTCAATGTCGGTAAAAATTCCTTTTTCCATTACTAAACGCCTATATAGGCGTGATGATTTTCCGTTCCCAAGGATGTCTGAAAGTAGATCAACAGAATGATAATCGGGATGAGTGCGCTTGTGCATTTTCCATGCCTTATACAGTACATTGGCAGGCACATCTCTTTCAATTTCAAGAAACCGCGGTTCTGTTTGTTTTGGCTCATCAGGTAAATTTCTTTTGTTCTCTCCGTTGTTTTTTATTGATGAAAACCATTTTTCTGCCAGACTTTGTACCTCGTCAACCTTAACATTACCGGCAACAGCCATGACGGCGTTGGCAGGGTTGTAAAAAGTGTTGTAAAAAGCCTTTACATCCTCCATTACAGCATTTTGTATATGACTTATCTCTTTACCTATGGTAGGCCAGCGGTAAGGATGTACTTTATAGGCAAGTGGGCGCAACAACATCCAGGCATCTCCATATGGCTGGTTAAGATGTGTTTGTCGAAATTCCTCAGTAACAACGTTACGTTGTGTTTCTAAACTTTTCTCTGAAAAAGCAAGTTGAAACATTCTATCTGACTCTAACCAAAAACCGATTTCTAAATTTTGCACCGGTAAAGAGAGATAATAATTGGTGAGGTCGGTAGTCGTATAGGCATTGTTGATCCCCCCAGCCCTTTCAAGTGGCTCGTCATATTTTGGAATATTTATAGAGCCTCCGAACATAAGATGCTCGAAAAGATGAGCAAAACCGGTTTTGTCAGGATTTTCATCGCGCGAACCTACATCATAAATAATACTAATTGCAGCTAATGAAGTGTATTTATCTGTATGAACAATCACACGAAGACCATTGGGGAGCACAAACTTTTCAAAGTGAATCATGCTAACAATTCTTTTAATAACTATTTCTTCAAAATGTTCTTTGAGAACAAAATAGAGATTTCAGGAGATTTTGGTACAATTCAAAACTTTGCTCAATTAAGCAAAAGTGATGCCCTATCATGCAAATTCTTGTTTATTTATTTAATAAATCCAAAGCTACAACTTAATTGCTAACAAACCTCAAAAGTACTTTGTTCTTTTTAAGTGTGTTTACCGCAGCCAGTTTGACGATTCTCGACATGATAATAGTAAGTCGTTTACGGAATCCGACCTAAAGCAGAACCTCGATCTTGTTCTGGAGGGCAGACCTGTGCCTATTGAGCAAATACCTATTATCGTATTCAGTATTAAATGATAAAACAACCCGCAGTTTGAAAGCAATTCAGTTATATCATAAAATGATCATAGACACAAGAATTGTTATCCGATTTATCTTTTGTACTGCAAAAAAATTAATTTTGCAGCGGAGAAATGCCGGAGCGGTCGAACGGGGCAGACTCGAAATCTGTTGGCCGGCTTAGCTGGCCCGGGGGTTCGAATCCCTCTTTCTCCGCAAGTCAAAAAAAATACCACTTAAAGGGCGTTTTATTTCGATGGAACAACCAAATTTTATTTAAGTTGTTCCTGAAAAATAAAAATAATAAGACGAAGCGTTTTGTTGATTTGACGATTTCCCTTTTAGTGGATCATAAAATAGACCCTCTTCCTCCGCAAAAAGGGTGTAAATGGTAGTATATCATAAACTGTGTAAGTTTAAAAGCCAAA
>JAAYWF010000267.1 GCA_012516825.1 Lentimicrobium sp.
AACCTTTGGCAAGAATTTCTTCAGAATAGTTTTACTCTTTTTGCTACTCTTTAAAAAATCATTAGAGTTTGGGTTGATCCTTCAAAAAAATCAAAAATTTATTCTCTCCGATCAAGGTAATTATGTGCGTTTTTCTGCTTTGAACCTAACAGCCAAGTATATACCAAATTGCGGGGTTTTAAGGCATCATTGTTTCAAGTTTGCAAAAAGGTTTATTACCTGCAGAACGTACAATTTGCCACAAAACCCCGCAATTATCACTTAGACAATGTTATGGGCTGGTTTTGTTTATTTTAGATTTAAAATATCCAATTATTCCACCAATTATAGCTCCAATGATAGTTGAAATTATAATCCTTTCTTTAATTGGATTAAGGAAAAGGCTATCTAATACACCAGAAGATGAAAAAATGTATTCAATTGGAATTCGTTCCCAGAATTTTACCATACATCAAATACCCTAATCCAAAACCAAGTGCAGCAAAAATTATGGCGAATAACGTAATATTGCCCCCTCCTGTTGAATTCGTATTTCCAACTTCTTTTTTTAATTCTTTAAATTCGAATTTAGACTCTTTGTCAATTACCCCTTCCTTATTTGCACCACAACTCCAACAAATATCAAAACTATCTTCAACTTCCTCTTTACATTTTTTACATCTCCAAACTCCTTTTTTGTTATTTTCTGTTTGATCTACTATTTCGAGAAACTCGCCACAATGTTTGCACTTTATTGCGTCAAATTTAATATCCTCAGCACAATAAGGACATTTCTTATATTTGTCTTCCATTTTTAAAATTGTTCTAATGTATCCTACTCGTTTGGCTTTTCGGTATCGCCCTGTTTTTTTTGAGTGGGTTCTGGTCTCCACTTTTTGTTAAAAAAAATTCTTCTTTGCTTTAGAAGTATTTAAGAACTGTCAAATATTGATTCTGTTGCCTGTGTCATTCCGTTGCGTAGTTTCTTAAACTTGCCCATAACGTATGCTTTACGAAATAAAGTTGAAACATTCGTAATCATTTTCAATTTTAATTAATGTTATTTTTATAAAACTCTATACATTAATCAAATAAACCAATTAAATGAGACGCGAATGTGTACCATTTATTGAATAAAAAATTACAAAAAACTAAATCTGAAATCTAAATTTTAATGTTAACCTATTTTTAGGGCTTGGCAATCTTAATAGAATTGTTAATTACAAGTTTATACCAAATTGCGGGGTTTTAAGGCATCATTGTTTCAAGTTTGCAAAAAGGTTTATTACCTGCAGAACGTACAATTTGCTACAAAACCCCGCAATTATCACTTAGATAATGTTATGGGCTGGTTTTTATTTTCCGCCGAATTTATAACCGACTGATAATCCTATAACCCGGTTATTAATCTTCATTCCGCCATCATTATAAGGTGAAATATTTGCTAAGCCCAAATTATAGCCCAATCCAATTTGAAACAAATCAATTTCAACACCAGCGCCTATTGTTAAACCAAAATCTAATCTCTTTAAATCAGATTTACCTTTTTCAGAGCCCCATTCAACATCTTCTTTCTCTTTTTCAGTTTTGCCATCAATTGTTGTTACAGTTTTAGATTGACCGGTTAGTCCCATACCTATATACGGACCAAACAAACCAAATACTTTTGCGTCACCTAAATCAAACGAAGCTTTGGCTGTTAAAGGAATATCAAGGTAAAAGAGGTTCGTTTTAATTTTCATCTCTATTTTTTTACCCATAAATGTTTCTTCTTCACTGATCTTGTATCCTTTTGTTGATAATAACAAGCCTGTTTCAAAAGAAAACATATCACTAAATGGAAATTCAGCTGTGGCTCCAATATGAAATCCCGGATTCATTTTAAAATCATCGCTGTAAGTGGTGTTGTCATCTTTGGCAAGGATATTTGATAAGTTCAAACCGCCTTTTAATCCAAAATTTTGAGCAAAAGCCCCTGTGGTCATTGATACGACTAAAACAAAAATCAAAAGCTTAATGACATTTTTCATAAAAAATAAATTTTAATTTATCCTACTCGTAAGGCTTTTCGGATTACGCCCCGTTTTTTAAGTGGTTTCTGGACTCCACTTTTAAAGTTCAATAATACATTTTTTTTGTCACTATGGGTGGCCAGCCCGTTGGCTTTCGCAGACCATATTTGTTTTTAACTTGATCATAACTCTTGAATATACCTTAAATCGGTACCGCTTACAAGCAAATAGGTAACGTAAAAACACCTTACTCATTGAAGCAAAACCGATTTAGTAATTCAGCGCAAACATAATCCTTTTTTTAAACCTTTGGCAAGAATTTCTTCAGAATAGTTTTACTCTTTTTGCTACTCTTTAAAAAATCATTAGAGCGTGGGTTGATCCTCCAAAAAAATCAAAAATTTATTTTCTTCGATCAAGGTAAATTATTTGCTGACGGAATAGCAGCCGAACTTTTTATCCCCTGAAAGTGAAACTGTATTGAGATTAACCTTATAAAACCAACAGTTCAACATAAAGGGGCTTCATGTAAAGCAAATTGGGAAAAAAAAAGCGGGTTTGATCAAGTTG
>JAAYWF010000268.1 GCA_012516825.1 Lentimicrobium sp.
CAATGAACAGGGCTGCACCATCAATGACGATTTAGCGGCACAATTGGAAAGCTACCGTGCAATGAAAATTGGGAAGATAGCGCCCGATATTGATTTCAAGAATGATCTATTCGCACCCGGCTATAAAGATACCAACCCACCCCAAAAACTATCGGATTTAACAAACAAATACACTGTAGTGGTTTTTGGCGCAAGCTGGTGTCCGCAATGCCCTGAAGAGTTATCAAAAATTTCAGCTCTTTACGAAAAATGGAAAGAACAAAATGTTGAAGTCGTTTTTGTTTCGCTTGACGAAAATGAGAAGATATTTAGAGTTTTTGCCGCTCTATTTCCTTTTATCAGCATCTGCGATTATCAAAAATGGGAAAGCCCGATTGTGAAAGGATATCATGTATTTGCTACGCCAACCATTTATTTGCTTAACGACAAACGAGAAATTTTACTTCGGCCCAATTCGGTTAATCACTTAGATGTATGGGTTGATTGGTTTTTGGTAAAAGACAAAAAATAAAATATTGATTGTGAAGGCTATCTGGCAATAATTTCCACCCAAACGGCCATTTGTTTTAATACTGATCCCACTCCATTAGTTTATAGGCTTTATGATGCATTCCGGCTTGTTTCGGGCAGCGCCGATGTGCCGACGATTTAACAATTTACAATTGCCTTATTAAGATTATTAACCTGATCTGTTTCTTCTTTTCTGCTATCAAAAACTTTTGAAGCATTTAATAGCAGTTCTTACTTTTATAAGCCAATCGGGCTGTTACGAATCCGGTAAATATTACCCAACTACTCAAAAATCAGCTCTTTTTGAAATCCGGGTTTAATTGTCTTTATCAAATTGGCAATTACTTATATTTTTGCCGTTACTTTATCTGTTTTTGTAAAGTTAATTTATAAGATGATTTTTTAAACCTTGATAATTGGTAAATAACTATGAAAAGATTGATTTTTGTTCTCTTTGTTGTTCTCACAGTTTTTGTAAGTTGTAACCGTTCATCCCAAAACAGAGGTAAAGGCCCGGTATCTAAAGTAGCGCATCCCGAATGGATCCGCAACGCCAATATTTATGAGGTCAATCTCCGGCAATTTACTAACGAAGGCAATATAAGCTCATTTATTAAGCATTTGCCTCGCTTGCGTAATATGGGTGTTGATGTTTTGTGGTTTATGCCAATTCACCCTATCGGCGAACTAAACCGCAAAGGCGCTCTGGGTAGCTATTACTCGATACAGGATTACAAATTGGTTAATTCCGAATTTGGAGTAATTGAAGAGTTTCAAATGATGGTAAAGCTTGCCCACGAATTGGGAATGTATGTGATTATTGACTGGGTAGCCAATCATACTGCATGGGACCATGAGTGGGTAACCAAACATCCCGATTGGTATGCAAAAAATAGTAGTGGCGAGATGTATTCGCCACACGATTGGACAGATGTCGTTCAGCTCGATTATTCTAATCAGGAATTGCGGCAGGCTATGCTTGATGCTATGGCATTTTGGGTAAGAGAAGCGGATATTGACGGATTTCGTTGCGACGTAGCCGATTTGGTGCCTTTGGACTTCTGGGAACAGGCACGGGAGGAGTTGGAAGAAATAAAACCTCTTTTCATGCTGGCCGAATCCGATAAAGAGCCTTTGCTGATCAATGCTTTTGATATGGATTATGGCTGGAAACTACACCATATTGCAAATAAAATAGCTATAAAGGAGGCTGACGCCAATTCTATCCAGCGCTATTTTGACGGGTTGGAGAATAGCTTTCCAAAGGGCGCTATACGCATGAATTTTACCTCTAATCATGATGAGAACTCATGGAACGGTACTGAATTTGAAAGGTTTAATGATGGCGCCGAAGCCTTTTTTGTACTGATGGCTACCGTTCCGGGTATGCCTCTTATATATACCGGTCAGGAAGCCGCTTTGAAAAAGAGATTAAGCTTCTTTGACCATGATCCGGTTGATTGGTCTGATGTGCCTCTTACCTCCTTTTATCGAACGCTCTTGAATTTGAAAAAAAGAAATAGCGCCTTATGGAACGGAAACTGGGGAGCGCCACTCAGAAGAGTATTTACTAACAACGACAAAGCTGTATATGCCTTTACACGTTCAATGGATAATGATGCTGTAATGGTAATCCTTAATCTTACCGAATCGGAACAGCAAGTTCAGTTTCAAAGCGAAGATCATATCGCAGAATATGTAAATGTATTTACCAATCAGACGTTAGTAATGGAGAAAGATATGCAAATGACACTGAAGCCTTGGGAATACATAGTGTTAGAAAAAACGGAGAAGAAATGATCAGGTAGTATCTCTTGCTGCTTTTTTAGTTACACAGAGTTTTTTTTCTCGGCGTTCTTCTGAGACACTTTTTTAGTTACACAGAGTTTTACGGAGTTTTTCAAGTAGTTTCACAGAGTATTTATTTCCTCTGTGTTGCTCTGTGTGTACTCTGTGCAACTCTGAGCAACTCTGAGCAACTTTTTTTTACAAAGTTTTACGGAGTTTTTCAAGTAGTTTCACAGAGTATTTATTTCCTCTGTGTTACTCCGTGTGTACTCTGTGCAACTCTGAGAAACTTTTTTTTTTACAAAGTTTTATGGAGTTTTTCAAGTAGTTTTACAGAGTATTTATTTCCTCTGTGTTGCTCTGTGTGTACTCTGTGTAACTCTGTGCAACATTTTTTTACAAAGTTTTACGGAGTTTTTCAAGTAGTTTCACAGAGTATTTACTTCCTCTGTGTTACTCTGTGTGTACTCTGTG
>JAAYWF010000269.1 GCA_012516825.1 Lentimicrobium sp.
TAATGACATTGTATTTTATTGTTATGGTTGATTAATCATTTTTGTCTAATAGTAGCTTCCCTATTGTTTGGCCAAATAGTCTTGAATTCTTTGGTGCATTTATCGAAATTTTATGACCGAACTTTTCTAATTCTTCTTTAGTCTCAAATAATTCTTCATCTCTAAACCTTTCCGGGGGAATTATCATTAGAATATTTTTCATAAAATCTACTTTTAAACAATCGTTTTTTAATATGGCACATAACGGTTTGCGTGTGTGTGCAGTAGCGGATTTCGGAACACAAAACTGTCAATACACCGCAAAAGTTGATGCGAGGCAGAATGTACAATTAACCACGCTACCCTCCATTGTATCAAACGCCCGTTATGTGGCGTAATTCTTTCTTTTTCATCAAAATTTAATGCCAAGTCTTATCGGAATTAACAATGATTGTTGTGTTATGGTAAAACCTGATTTTGCATAAATATCAATTTTCTCTGTCAGTCTATAATTTAGTCCTGTCGATAATTCAACAAGTCCTGTTCCCGTGCCATTTTCATATTGATTCCAAATGTGACTATATCCGATTTTCAAATTAACAAGTGGTGTTAGTTTGGTTTTTAAAGGCAGGTATTCAAAGTCTGTAAATGCATAAAATCCGTTTATCCCTTCAAAATTTAAGTATCCGATACCAATTCCCACAAATAGTTTATTTTCAAAATCAATACCGTTTACAATATTAAAATCTATACCGTTTTGTTCGTACAAATTATAACCTTTCCAATTTGGACCAGGGTCAACCTGTATTGTATTATTTTGATACATTAAAAATCCTGTCTCAGTTTTTATCGAATAACTAATTTGTGAGTATCCTTGATTAATAGTCAAAATCATAGTTAACCCGATTATAAAAAATTTTATTTTATTCATCTGTTTCTTTTGTTAATATTATAGTTTCTGCTGTCGTCTTATTATGCCACATAACGCCTGAGGCTAAAAGCTGGCGGGCATTTCGGAGCACTACCCTGTCAACCTGCGATAAAGTTTATTAGATGTACTGCCCTTCAAATTTGCATTATCATCTGCCCGCTTGATTTTAGCCTTTGTTAGCACACGTAAATATCTCATATACATATTATTAGAAACTAATACTATAACTTACTGAAGGCATAATCGGGAACATACTTAATTGCTTTAAAACAACTTCATCACTATTATTCGATTTTTTTTCAAAAAAGTAATAATATGGATTCTTGCGGTTATATAAATTATACACACTTATACTCCATGTTCTTGTTCCCCATTTTTTTTCTTTATTAAAATTGAACCCAATATCCATTTTATGATAATCTCTCATTCTAAATGTATTTATACCTTCATAAACATATATTTGCTCTAAACCTGTTTCGGTCATTATAGAGTATGCACTAACTGGCAATGTAATGGCGTTTCCTGTGCCATATACCCATGTTAATGAAAAATTAATATTTTTATTAAGGTTGTGCATGACAACAATACTAATATCATGGGGTCTGTCATATTTAAAGAGATATGAAATACCATCATTAATATTTTCAAATTGACGAGTTGTTTTTGAGTATGTATAGCCAATCCACCCTGTAATCTTGCCAGTTTTCTTATTAATCAATAGTTCAATCCCTTTTGAAGCACCTTTGCCGTTTTTCTCAATTTTATCTTGCCAGTCAACAGTAGAACCAAAAACATTAGCCCCAGTTTTATATGCAATTAAGTTTTGAAGTTCCTTGTAAAAAAATTCTATTGATATTTCGTAATTCTGATTGTAAAATTTTCGAGTTGAAGCTGCACCTAAAGCGTATTGTGTGGATTTCTGTGGGATTACATTTTTTGTCGCTGGCAACCACAGATCTGTCGGCATACCTGTTCCGGAGCTTGTCAACAAATGAATATTTTGATACATCTGAGAATATGATGCTTTTATCGAATTATTCTCACCTGCAGAGCAATTCACTAAAATCCGAGGTTCCAAATTAACAAAATTTGTATCTTCTACATAATAGTGAGAAAACCTACCACCAGCATTTATTGAAAAACCTTTTCCTAATTGAAAAATATTTTCTATATAAATGGCATTATCAAGGGCATGTAATGAATAATTCCCAAATATAGTATCAGTAATGGCAGAGCTATTGGTGTTGTGTTTAAACTTTTCGCTACCGGGAATAAAAGTATGATAAATACTATTGGCACCAAAAACTAATTTATATTTTGTTGAATGATAGTATTCAATATCAAACTTTATCGCTAAATCGTTTATGCCGGAAGTAAACCTGTTAAATATAGTTTCTTTATCTGTTCCTGTTTTATTATTATTTTCAAACTCAGTATTGTATTTGTATTGAGAATACGAAATAGTAGTATTGCTAAACAGTTTAGTGTTGAATAAGTGATTCCACCTTACAGCAATTAGATTGTTTCCCCAACCCAAAGATGACCTGTTCATGTATTTACTATTATCTGAATTATCTTTCATTTTAATAGTCATTTTGTCCTTTCCTGAATAAACACTCAGATATAACCTATCATTATCAGACAACTTATAATTAAATTTGGCATTAAAATCATAAAAAGTGTAACCCGCAGATACCTTATCAAATACTATCTTAGACAAAGGTCTTGTTATCAAATCGTACATAAACCTACGAAATGAAATAATGTATGAGCTTGTATCTTGCTTGATTGGTCCTTCAATGGATATTTTTGAGGCTACCATGCCAATCATTGCGTTACCTTTAACTTCTTTTAAATTGCCATCTTTCATTCTTATATCCATAACAGAAGACAACCTATTGCCGTAACGTGCAGGGAAACCACCTTTGATAAGATTTATGTTACTAATTGCATCGGTATTAAAAATTGAAACCAACCCGCCTAAGTGATTCACGTAATACAAAGGGACATCATCTAACACCATTAAGTTTTGATCAGGACTACCACCTCTAACATATAAGCCACTGGTACCCTCATTTCCTGATTGAACGCCAGGCATTAACTGTATTGCCTTTAAAACATCACTTTCACCACCCAACGATGGAAGTAACTTAACTTGTTTAATGGGAATGGAAACAATGCTCATCTCAGTTTTTTGCTCGATAGGTATATCTTGACTAGCAGTAATAACAACTTCATTTAGCATCAAATTGGGCTTAAGCTTGATATTGAGTTGTTTGTTTTCTTTCAAAATAGCAGTTATTTCAAAGGTTTCATAGCCCACATAGGAAAAAAATAAGCGAACAGAATCGCCTTGAGTAAAGGAAATGCTGAAAAACCCATAACTATTTGATGTTGTGCCAGTTTTTGACAAAGCCTCAAAAACACTTGCTCCTATTAGTCGTTCTCCTGTTTGCATATCTTCAATATAACCACTAACGGTAATATTTTGAGCAAATAGACCGCTTTGGTAAATTATAAAGAATAAGAAAATTTGGATTCTCATAAAAAATTAAAATTGATAACCTAAACTTATTCCACTTGTAATTAATCTACCTTTTGATAGGCCAGATGAGAATATATGAGTTCTTGAATAAATCAATCCCAATTGAAATTTGTCATTCAATGAAATAGTATAATGAAATGAAGTTGTAAAACATGGTTTTAAATAACTCATTGAAACAGGCATATTAGCAGGCAAAGCTACTTCTGTTTTTTCTAAAAAACAATAGCCAGCAATCCCTGATAATCTTATTGAATGTATTTTTAAGAAATCAAACACCCCTTAAGCCAATCTGTAGGGCAGAGGCATGAAATTGGTCGTTAACAAATGAATTATCTCTATTGCGACTTCCATTTGACAAGGTTAAACTTCCTGTTAGATATAAATATTTGTTAAAACCTCTTGAGCAACCTGCACTTAAAAACACACCATTCAAATTGTAATTATAATTTGCATACCCTGTAATAATTTCAATGCTTTTGTTTCTCTTTACTTCTTGTGCAATAACCAATATCGGCAAAAAGGCAAATAATAATAAAATGATGTTTTTCTTCATGTGTAATTATTTTAGTTTTTGTATAGTATCTATTCTTTCGGTATATCCTGCAAATATCCCATAACCACCTACAACATTTGAAAACATTTGAACTGGCTCACCAGAACCTGCCCAAAAATCAAATTCCTGGCCCGCTAAATGAACTGCCAGTTTTTTTTTATATTTATAGTAATTCTCTGAAGTATTTCTGAAATAAACTATTACTTTATAGTTTGGGTCAACCAATTCGCCTTGCCCTCCTGTTGGCTTACTATATGTAACTGGATAATAGTTTATTGCCAATTCTTTTTCCTTTCCACTAATAAAGGCATCGGAAAATACTACTGTATTAGGAAAGTAATCATTTAAACCCTCAGCAACGATAATGGGGTCATTTGAA
>JAAYWF010000270.1 GCA_012516825.1 Lentimicrobium sp.
ACTCGCCCTGATAATAAACTGCAGTTACCTCATAGGAATAGGTGCCGGCAGGAAGATCAAGATCAAAATATTCATTACCGGTAACTATATCAAGTAAAATATTATTGCGATAAACATTATATCCTAACAATGTTGCATCAGCCCTTGCCGGCGCTTGCCATGTTACAACTACGCTATCGCCTATTACGTTTGCTGCTACATTTTGCGGTGGCGCAAGAGTTGCTTGATTGCCAAAGTTGGCGGTATAATCTTCGGTTTCACCATAAACGTAAGCGACGCATGGATGGGGCGGAGTGTTGTGAAAATGGGCTCGTATTCTAATTCGTCTATATCCAGTATAATCGCCTTCAGGTACAGTAAATATGGTTGAGTAAACTTGGTTTGGTGTAAGGAGTTCAAACTCGTTAATAAGTATTTCTGATGATTCAAATTCTTTATTATCATTCAGATCAATCCAAAGCGATGCCCGCTGATTACTAAATCCTGATCTCCATTGAACTGTATATTTTTGCCCTCCCTGTAAATCAGCTACCATATTGGTATAGTCGCCATATCCATTAGGGCTACAGCCATTCCCGGTCATATTATTAATTTGCTCAAGTGCAAAACCATTGAATCCATCACCTAAGGAACATTTTGCAGTTGGATAACAGTAATCTGGAAAGAGTAAATAAAATGTGGTTTGTTGAGTAACACCGAAATCTGCATTAAGATTTAATGTAAGGTCCGCTGTATATCCGGCAGGTATGTTAGCGCTTGCAGATACTATAAATTCACAAGTAGAAGTTCCACCGGCGTTTATGTCGTCCATACTCTGAGGCTGCGATGTAAGTATAGTAACGTTTGGATCGGTAGTGGTAAGCATTCCAACAACGTTATAGGCGGTTAAAGAACCTTGATTTTCTACAGTGATTGTCATCGGAGCTATTTCTCCAGGATCAAGCAGCCCATTACCATTACCCCCTTCATCATTGATAACATATTGTTTGAATTTAATATTTGGTGCATGGCCAACAATTGAAATATAACTGATCCAGTTATCGGCGCCATCGGTAGAATTTAGAATAAACGATACGGCATGGCTATCTGGAATATTTGGAGAAACGGTAAATGAAAATGCGTTGTTAACGGTTACTGTGCTATTAGGAGCAATATTGCCAAAATATGCATTACCGTTGGTTATTGTTACATACGCATTATTACTGGTCATTGTCGTAGAGACATTATTTGCAGCAGCCATGCCCACATTTTTCATAGTCATATGAAACATGATACTTTCGCCGTAATCCATTAATCCATTATTGTTACCTGATGCATCGTTTATAACAAAGGAATCAGCTATAACACATGGGCCTGATGGAGAAATAATATCTACATTAGATTCGTAGCGATAGTAGTTTTGTTTTGTTACAGTAACTACCATAGGATTAGGCGGTAATTGTGGCTCAATAGCAATATTTGTCGAACCGCCATTACTCATGGCTGTTCCGATAATTTCTCCGTTTACTGTTAATGAAATAAAAGCTCCTGCAGGAGCAATTACGCTAAATGAAGATTC
>JAAYWF010000036.1 GCA_012516825.1 Lentimicrobium sp.
AGCTTCTGTACGTTCGATTACCAGATAAACACCGCTTTTAATGGTTACAATTTTCCCAAAAGAACTCTTGATCTGTTTGTTTATACCAAATTGATCAAAGATGGGCTTTGCTCCGGTATAATATTTTACGATTTTGGCCTTTTCAGGAGCAATAGTTTTTACATAGTTTTTAATCTCTTCGGCAAGTGTAGCATCATTCACATACACATTATTGAATGATACATTAAGCAAATCACGCAAAATGGCAGATGTACGATCAAGTTCGCTAACAATTTTTTTCGGCGCCTCAGCCTTGTAAAGCTTCTGTGCAAGGGAATACCATTTGTTTACTAAATCTTTTAGGTCGCTATCCAAATCGGCAACCATTTTATTTTCAGCTACCGTCCGCACAATTACTCCGAAATTATTAGGCCTTATGCTTTTGATTAGCCTTTTAAGCCTTTGTCTTTCTTCTACGCTGCGGATTTTAGCAGAGATAGAAATTTTATCAGAAAATGGAACCAAAACGAGGAATCTTCCGGCAAATGAAATCTCGGAAGCTACCCTAGGGCCTTTGGTAGCAATGGGCTCCTTGGCTATTTGTACAAGGATTTGCTGGTTTACGCTCAACACTTCAGAAATCTTACCTGTCTTTTCAATTGCTGGCTCAAGGTTAAAATCTGATAATGATAAAGATTCAATTTTATTTGAAATACCTAATCTAGTATATTTATTCAATGAGCGTACATTGTGGCCAAGATCAAGGTAATGCAAAAAAGCATCTTTTTCGTAACCAACATTAACAAATGCGGCATTTAATCCGGGCATGATCTTTCGGACTTTGCCCAGATAAACGTCGCCTACTGAATATTTTTTATTGGATTTTTCTCTTTGAAGTTCTACAAGAGCTTTATCTTCAAGCAAAGCAATAGCTACACCTGCTGAATTTGCATCTATAATAAATTCCCTCTCCACATCACATTGTTTGAAAAGATAATGCTATTTAGGAAAAATCCTGAAAATGCAATTAATGAAAGTCGAAAAAATCTCCTGAACAAATAAAAATTTGACGTCAGTTAATAATTATTTCGCAGCGCTTAATTACTTCTTCTTATGCCTGTTCTTCCGCAAACGTTTTTTACGTTTATGTGTTGACATCTTATGTCTTTTCCTTTTTTTTCCGCTTGGCATAATAGTAGTTTTTATTGATTATTTTACTTTTGTGTTGGTTTTCACTGCGTTAACGAAGGATTTTGCTGGTTTAAATGCCGGGATGTTGTGAGCAGGGATGATAATGGTAGTATTTTTCGAAATATTCCTACCTGTTTTTTGTGCTCTTTTCTTTATGACAAAGCTGCCAAATCCACGTAAATAAACGTTATCTCCATTAATCATTGAATTTTTAACAGCTTCCATAAAGGCTTCAACAGTAGCTTGAACCGTCACCTTTTCAATTCCAGTTTTGTTTGAAATTTCATTTACAATGTCTGCTTTTGTCATAATTTTAAATTTAAAGATTTGATTATTAGTAATGTAAATAAAGGTGCAAATATAGATTTTTTTTTAACACCAATGAAATTGTCAAAAAATCATATTTTTTTTTAACCTGGTTATTCAATAATTGTTCGATTGATTTAGTTTTTGAATTCAAGTCTAATAACTTCATTATTAACATGTTGATTATCAGTTTGGTAATTTGAAAAGAAACACTGCTTTAAGAAATAGAGATTTTAATATTTAATCCTTTTACAACTTTACCTTTGCCAAATGATTTTAGTAACTGGCGGAACGGGATTATTAGGCTCGCATCTTTTACACAATCTTGTGAAAAAGGGAAAAAGCGTACGGGTATTTAAACGCTCTGAAAGTGATTTAAATAGAATAAAAAAGACATTCGCTATGTATAATGACTCTTTTGATGACTATTCTCATCAGATTGAATTTATTAATGGAAACCTTCTTGAAATCCATTCTATTAGGGAAGCCCTTAAGGAAGTTTCACAGGTTTATCATTGCGCTGCTTTAGTCTCTTTTCAGCCTCGCGATAAACACGTTATTGTCCAAACAAACTACAACTGTACAGCAAACCTTGTAAACGCTTGCCTTGAGATAGAAAATATCCAGTTTTGTTACGTTAGTTCCGTATCAACTCTTGGCCTGACTAAGCAAGGCGAAACATTAAACGAAACCAATTGCTGGAAAGAATCAAGAGGTAATTCACTTTATGCAATTAGTAAATATGTTGCTGAACGTGAGGTTTGGCGTGCTACCAAAGAGGGCCTTAAAGCATTTATTGTCAACCCGTCTATAATTTTAGGGCCTGGCGACTGGAAAACAGATAGTTCTCAGCTCATTGCAAAAGTGGCAAAAGGTATTAGTTTTTATACGGAAGGTGTAATGGGTTTTGTGGATGTTAGGGATGTAGCTGAAATAATGGTTCTTTTAATGGATGTCGAAATGAAAAATGAACGTTTTATCATATCCTCCGAAAACCTATCCTATAAAGAGCTTTTCAAAATAATAACCGATACTTTTGAAAAGAAAAAACCTTCTTTTAAGCTTTCACCATGTATATTGCAATTGGCCTGGCGTATTTGTTATCCTATGACTTTATTTGGATTTCAACCTTTAATTACAAAAGAAATAGCAAATTCAGCCTCAAAACAGATATTTTATGATAATACCAAAATCAAAAATTTTCTTAATTATCAATTTATCCCAATAAAAAAGTCAGTAGCAGATATTGGAAAAATATTTATTGAGAATCAACAAAAAAGCTAATATGATTTTGTTTGATTGCTAATTCTCAGCTTGGTTACACTATGTATTACCACCATCTTTGGCAAGTTATCTTTTTCTAAAAAAAATGAATTATTATCCCTGAGGTTCCTTTTTCAAAATGGTTGTTCATAATTTGAATTATTTTAGCCTCATTAAGCTTCTATCTACAATGGATAAGCAGATTGTTTTGAAAAAATAGAGTTATGAAAAAACTTGAACTTCATTGGCAAATCCTCATTGCCTTAATTTTAGCCGTTCTGTTTGGAATTTACTTAAAAAATTATGTAGGATACATAGCATGGATGGGAGAAGTATTTCTTCGTGCATTAAAAATGATTATCATACCATTGATATTCAGTTCTATTGTTTCGGGAATCACCAATATTGGCAGTGCAGAAAGTATCGGAAGATTAGGGCTTAAAACTATCATCTATTATATATCAACAAGCATTTTTGCTATTTTGACCGGTTTGGTCTTAGTCAATATTTTAAAGCCAGGGGTTGGTGCTGATTTAAACTTGTCGCAAACTGTTGACTTAGATGTTAATAGCGATACACTTGGTCAAACGCTTATCAAAATTATACCAGATAATATTTTCTTAGCCATGTCGTCGAACGGTCAAATGTTGTCGGTTATCTTTTTTGCTATGTTATTTGGTTTTTTTATTACAAGGATAAGGTCAGATTATCAGGGGATACTAACAGGTTTTTTTAATGGAGTTGTTGAGGTGATGATGAAGCTTACTATGTTTATTATTAAATTCACACCTTTTGGAATATTTGGTTTGGTAGCAGAAAAGGTTTCACAACAGACCGATTTAGTAGCTCTGATGCAAAGCATGGGTCTCTATATGTGTGTTGTCCTTTTTGGCCTGATAATACATTCGGCTGTTACCTTGCCTTTGCTTGTAAAGGTTTTAGGAAGAACGAGCCCACTGCAGCATTTTAATGCCATGCGCACACCGTTGATTACTGCATTTTCCACATCATCCTCCAGCGCAACATTACCTCTTACTATTTATGCCGTTGAAAACAACTCAGGTGTATCTAAAAGAATAAGTAGTTTTGTTTTACCGCTTGGAGCAACAATCAATATGGATGGAACGGCTTTGTACGAATGTGTGGCGGCAATGTTTATTGCGCAGGCGTATGGTATTGAACTCTCTGTTGTCAGTCAAATAATTGTAGTGATTACTGCTTTGTTAGCTTCCATAGGCGCTGCCGGAATACCAATGGCAGGTCTTGTAATGATTACTATAGTGCTTACTGCTGTTGGCCTTCCTTTAGAAGGGGTGGGGTTGATTTTAGCCGTTGATCGGATTCTAGATATGTTCCGAACAACAGTTAATGTTTGGAGTGATACATGCGGAGCCGTCATAATTGCAAAAACAGAAAAAGAAAAACTGAAAATTGATCTTTAACAAAAAGTTATCAACATTAATAATAAAGTTTTTAATTTTTCACATTCGTACTGTGCGACGAATCCTTTATTTATAATCATTATAAAATATATAATTATAGTTTTGTGGATCAATATAATACAAACTAAGCTCTTGATAGTTTTTCTCCTTTATTAATCAGCTACTTTTTTATTATTAATTTAGCATCGAAAATTATTAACAAATTGTGGACTACTTATTAACCAAAACTCTGCATATTTTTTTATTAAGTCCTCTTATTGAATAATTTTGATTATGGAGGATTGAATTTAGCTTGTTATTACACAAATAAAAAGTGGGAGCCATGCGTAAATTTTACTATTTTTTTATAAAAAGCGGATTGCCGTTTCTCTTATTGAATATGATGATTTTAGGTGGTGCTAAAGCCATCATCAGAACCAATCAAAATTCTTTAGATTATATTTCTTTAAATATAAACGAGGCGGAAATATCTGAAAAAGTTAAAGTAGATGATATACCAACTGATCCTGACTATTTCTGGGAGTTAATTAGAGAAGATTTGGATTCCGGGATGAGAAGTAATGGAAATTTTCCACCAATATGGGATGAACCTTCAATTACGGAAACGATTCACGGTTATATCGTTCCTCTTTCATCTTATCCCCGTGTCAATGATATTCCCTTAAAATATGGTGATTATATTGGTGGTTTTTATCTTTTAAACGGGGAGCGAAAATGTGGAGGAGCAAGGATGTGGACTGGACAGGAGAATATAATTCTGACTTTATTTGGGGATGATACTTCAACTCCTGAAAAAGACGGTTTTAGTTATGGGGAGGTTATAGAGTTTCGTTTTTTCTTACAAGACACTCAGAAAGATTACATCGTAACAACAGCATCATATTATGTTCAAACTGGCTATGTAACTAATGGAAAATGGTATCCTACCAGTCTTTCAATGTTTACTAACATTAAGTCATCAATAAATTTAGATTTTTATATCAAATTCACAGAAAACCCTGTTTGTGTTAATAATCAGATATTCTTTGAAGCTGTGGAATTTATTGGTAATGGCGGCCCCTATTTATACGAATGGACTTCGAGCATTGCAGGCTATTACTCTAATAGTCCGACGCCTCCTCCGTTGACTCTTGAAGCTCCTATAGAATTGTATCTAACGGTTAGCTCGGGGAATCTAACGTCATCAGATCAAAAAACTGCGAAAGTAAACTATCATCCCATTGTTGATGCAGGGCCTGATGGACAATTATGTGAAAATGGAAATTATCAATTGTCAGCTACCTCTCTGAATAGTAGTTCCATTGAATGGACTTCCTCAGGGGATGGCGTATTTAACGATCCATATCTGGAGAGTGCAATTTACACACCAGGAGTTCAGGATAAAATAACTGGAACTGTAAATCTCACTATTACAGCGCAGCCGTTAGCTCCCTGTACTGCTACTGCCTATGATGAAATTACATTAACCATTATACATCTTCCTGAGGTTCATGCCGGAGAGGATATGAGTACTTGTGGAAATCAACCTGTTAGTTTATCTGCTCAAGTTTCAAATGTCGGTTCATTACTTTGGACAACAAGCGGAAGCGGTACATTTTCTGATCCAAATTCTTCAACTACTCAATATTTTCCATCATCAACAGATCTTTCAACCGGCAATAATGGTATTATATTAATTCTTTGTGCGCAGGCAATATCACCTTGTAATGTCAATATTTGCGATTCTATCAATTTGAGTTTTAATGTGGCCCCTACTGCGCTTGGTCCGACTACCATAAAAAGATGCGAAGGCGTTACTTTTTCTTTAACCGGAGCTGTTTCGAACCACTCATCAATTTTGTGGACTACACAAGGAGATGGTACGTTTTCAAATCCTTATGTTATCCCCACACAATATACACCCGGCCCACAAGATATTGAAAATTCAGGTACAATTGTAACTCTTAATGCATTACCGATACCTCCGTGTGATTTGCCTGCTACTAAAAATATTAATCTTTATATTCAACAGAAACCACGTATTTTATCATTTGGGCCAGATACCAATGCAATGTGTGCGACAAGTGCTTTCTTGCAATTGAATGCTGAGGTAACTGGTAATAATGGTGTTTCCTGGTCTTATACAGGTGATGGGACTTTAAGCTCAACAAATATTGTAAACCCAAAATATTATCCAGGAACTAATGACAGGCAGCAAGGTTATTTTGTTTTGACCTTAACTGCAAAACCGAAATCACCATGTCAGGTAGGAACCGTAGAAAGCAAAACATTTTATATACAACCCAACCCAACAGCTTTTGCGGGGAATGATACTATTATATCGGAAGGCGTAATATATATGACAGATGAAGCAATTGCAGAAAACTACTCTGCCATTATGTGGCAAACCGATGGCGATGGTGTTTTTAGTAATCCTGAAAATTTGCATACTTCTTATATTCACGGACAATTGGATGTTTACAACGAATTTGTTGAGTTAACTCTTATAGCCCAACCAATTAACCCTTGTGCCATTACAGCATCTGATGTTGTAATTTTAACTATAGAGATCTCTGGATGCCGTGACGCAAAAGCTAATGCTGGTATTGATAAAACTATTTGTTCCAATGAACATGTTTGTATGAATGATGCCAGCGCAAGACATTATGTTACGTTAGAGTGGACATCTGACGGTGATGGCTGGTTCGATTACCCGAACATATTAAAACCGTGTTATTATCCCGGAGAGAATGACATATTTAATGGAAACGTTACCCTTGTTTTAAATGCCTATGCGGCAGAAGGATGTAATAATGCGGCCGACACTGTAATTATCTTTATAAATAAAGCTCCAACTGCAATTATCGAATCCGAAACCGTAATTTGTCAGGGAGAGTCTTTGTCTTTATCAGGGTTAGTACAAAATAGTACCGGTTTCCAATGGTACACAACTGGTGATGGCTACTTTATTAACGGACAGACTCTTAGCCCAACTTACATTCATGGTGGAGCTGATTTGGCAAGTGGGATGGTGCAGATTTGTCTTAAAGCATTAGCAAATCCTGGTTGTGAAGATGTTACGGAATGTTTAATGATAACTATTGAACATAAACCGGTTGTTAATGCCGGCGCTGACCAGACAATTTGCGAAAATCAAACCTATACCCTCAATGGCACCGCACAATCTTACTCAACCGTTCAATGGCAGACAAATGGTAGCGGAACTTTTAACAATCCATCAATATTAAAACCTGTTTATACCCCAAGCGCTGCTGATAAAACCGCCGGATCAATTGTACTTACACTAACGGCTCAACCTGTTTCCCCATGTACTGTTTCAGTATCGGATCAAATGACTCTGACTATTCAACGGCATGCCACTGCCAACGCGGGAAGTGATGCAACAATTTGTGAAGATGCTACATATACTTTGAATGGAACAGCGCAACGATATTCATCAGTAAGCTGGAGCACATCAGGAACAGGAACTTTTAACAATCCTTCAATATTAAAACCGGTTTACACTCCAAGCGCTGCCGATAAAACCGCCGGATCAGTCGTGCTTACTCTAACGGCTCAACCTATTTCCCCATGTGCTGTTTCAGCGTCTGATCAAATGATTCTTACTATTAAACGGCTTGCAGTAGCTAATGCCGGCAGTGATGCAACA
This sequence comes from Lentimicrobium sp., assembly GCA_012516825.1. Taxonomy (GTDB): domain Bacteria; phylum Bacteroidota; class Bacteroidia; order Bacteroidales; family 4484-276; genus RZYY01. Next base: position 7,831 of record JAAYWF010000036.1, read on the forward strand.
ATTTGTGAAGATGCTACATATACTTTGAATGGAACAGCGCAACGATACTCATCAGTAAGCTGGAGTAGCTCAGGAACAGGAACTTTTAATAACCCATCAATATTAAAACCGGTTTACACTCCAAGCGCCGCCGATAAAACTGCCGGATCAGTAGCGCTTACTCTAACAGCTCATCCTATTTCACCATGCGTTGTTTCAACGTCTGATCAAATGATCCTGACTATTCAACGGAATGCCACTGCCAACGCGGGAAGTGATGCAACAATTTGTGAAGATGCTACATATACTTTGAATGGAACAGCGCAACATTATTCATCAGTAAGCTGGAGTAGCTCAGGTACTGGAACTTTTAACAATCCATCAATATTAAAACCTGTTTATACCCCAAGCGCTGCCGATAAAACTGCCGGATCAGTCGTGCTTACTCTAACAGCTCAACCTATTTCCCCATGTGTTGTTTCAACGTCTGATCAAATGACTCTGACTATTCAACGGCTTGCCACTGCCAACGCGGGAAGTGATGCAACGATTTGTGAAGATGCTACATATACTTTGAATGGAACAGCGCAAAGATATTCATCAATAAGCTGGAGCAGCTCAGGAACAGGAACTTTTAATAACCCATCAACATTAAAACCTGTTTATACCCCAAGCGCTGTTGATAAAACCGCCGGATCAGTAGTGCTTACTTTAACGGCTCAACCTATTTCACCATGTGATGTTTCAACGTCTGATCAAATGACTCTGACTATTCAACGGCTTGCCACTGCCAACGCGGGAAGTGATGCAACAATTTGTGAAAATCAAACCCATACCCTTAATGGCGCTGCACAATCTTACTCAACTGTTCAATGGCAAACAAATGGTAGCGGAACTTTTAATAACCCATCAATATTAAAACCTGTTTATACCCCAAGCGCTGCCGATAAAACCGCCGGATCAGTCGTGCTTACTCTAACGGCTCAATCTATTTCGCCATGTACTGTTTCAGTGTCGGATCAAATGACTCTGACTATTCAACCGCTTGCATTAGTAAATGCCGGTGATGATGCAACAATTTGTGCCGGGCAGAATTATCAGCTTGCAGGATGGGCTGAAAATTATAAATCACTTATTTGGACAACTTCAGGTGATGGTAGTTTTGATAATTCAAAAATTTTGAATCCAATATATTATCCTGGCCAGGGTGATCAGGGGGCTGATTCGGTAATGCTTTGTTTAACGGCAGAGGGACTGAATGGTTGCAATGCTGTTTTTGATTGCATGAAGATTACTATTCAACCATTACCTATTGCCGATGCAGGCGAAAATCAGGATTTTTGTATAGCTGATCAGATCATTGTTATTGGAACCAGCATTAATAGTAGTTCCAGTATGTGGATTAGTAATGGCGATGGTAGTTTTATTGAACCCACTAGCCTGACAACCCAATATTTACCAGGAACTAACGATTTAGCTAATGGTTTTGTTGACTTATGTCTAACTGTTACAGGATTGTTTGATTGCGGTGAACATACCGATTGTATCACTATTTACTTAATCCCTGAACCGATAGTAAATGCTGGTGAAGATGTTACTATAACAAAATATCAAAGTTATCAGACATTAAATGCAACAGCGCAAAATGTTCAATCACTGATTTGGAATACATCCGGATCAGGTGTTTTTAATGATGAGACAACCTTACATACTATTTACTCTCCAAGTTTGGAAGATATTAGTAGTGGGGAGGTAATACTTACCCTTACCGGGTTTCCGCTAAATCCTTGTCAAAATGTAGCTATTGATAGTTTGAAGCTAACAATCACTTACGATTGTCTTGATGCTATTGCCAATGCTGGTGATGATGAAATTGTTTGCGAGGGTGAATCCATTCAAATCACATCAGCCACAGCACAGTTTTATGAAAGCTTGTTATGGTCTACTGATGGGGATGGTTCTTTTGACAATCTACAAGTTTTGGATCCTATTTATACACCTGGCCCTAACGATTTGATAAATGGTTCCCTTACCCTTTGCCTTACGGCATTTGCAAATGGTGATTGTTTAGATGACGAAGATTGCATTAATCTTCAAATTCAAAAGCTGCCGACAGTGTATGCCGGCGCTGATAAAATAAGCTTATTAGATATAATCTGTTTTGATGATGCTTACGCGGAAAATTATAGCTTAATCCAATGGTTCACCACAAACGGAATGGGTTATTTTGAAAATGATAAAGTTATAAATGCTTGCTATATACCAAGCTATTACGATATCTCAAAGGATAGCATATACTTTACCGTTACCTGTTTTTCGCTCAACCCTTGTACAATAGCTGTTGAAGATCAAGTAGTAGTTAAGTTTTTTGACGGTTGTTTTGACGCTACTGCCGATGCCGGTGAAGATATGACAGCTTGTTCTGATGGAGGGATTACAATTTCAGGAACAGCAGAAAATTATAATACTGTAATTTGGATGACAGAAGGTGATGGTACGTTTGAAGATTCTACAGCTTTAGAGACTATCTATTATCCTGGTGAAAATGATATCGCTGAAGAAAATGTAATACTCAGCCTCACCGCATTTGCATTACCTGGTTGTAATAATGCCACTGATTACAAGCACATTACTCTGATATTGCCTCCAACCGTTAATGCCGGACCTGACGTTAACATTTGCGAAACAAGCATGTATTGTAGTATTTCGGGTAGCGCCTCTGGCTATACCCAAATAGAATGGGAAACCTCGGGAGATGGCTTTTTTATTCCTGTTAATAGTTTAAATACCTTCTATTATCCTAGTTATTCCGATAGAGAAAATGGTGGCGTAGTAATTAGTTTGATAGCCTACAGCGAGTTGTGTGCACCAGTGAGTGATCAAATGGAATTGAGCATTATTAAAGCCCCGATAGTTTTTGCCGGTAATAACTCAACTATTTGTCAAGATGATAGTTTTACGACTTTAACTGCTTTTGCTTCCAACTATCAGCAATTGCAATGGTCAAGTAGTGGTGATGGGATTTTTGAATCACCTGATTCTTTAATTACAATATATTACCCTGGTGCATTAGATATTCAGAATGGAGAAGCAACACTAAATCTCAACGGTCTTGCCATCTATCCTTGTGCCAACGAAAGCAGTAATATGCTATTAACTATCTTACCCAACGCAACAGCAGATGCCGGCATGGACGTCAGCATTTGCGAAAATGAAAATGTATCTTTATCAGCAAGTGGCACCAATTATAAAAAAGTCGAATGGCAAACTACAGGAGATGGAACTTTTAAAAATAAAAAAAGCTTAACAACGATCTATTATCCTGGTAGCCAGGATAAAATTTCAGGAAGCGTAGAACTTACCATTTTAGCTTATTCATCCAATGGCTGTAGTAACGCCTCATCATCTTTAACTGTAACTATTGAGAAAATACCAACCGTTAATGCCGGCGCTGACCAGACAATTTGCGAAAATCAATCTGCACTATTGCAAGCCACAGCCGAAAACTATTCCAATGTTCAATGGTCAACAAGTGGAGATGGGAATTTTGATAACCTTAATAGTTTATACACAGTTTATACTCCTGGTAATCAAGATAAAGAAAACGGAGGAGTAACATTAACTCTATTGGCAATGCCAGTTGATCTTTGTGCTACAGTATCAGATCAACTTATTTTAACTTTTCAATCTGTGCCAGAGGTATATGCAGGAAATGATGTTACGGTTTGTGAGAATACGTTGGTTTCGTTGCAGGGTGAGGTTGTAAACAGTTGTTATTTCACTTGGCAAACAAGTGGCGATGGCGCTTTTGAGAATGCAGAATCTTTAATAACAAGCTATTCACCTGGACTTTTAGATATTGAATCCGGAAAAGTTACTATATGGCTTGCCGCTCAAGGTTGTGGGCCTTGCGAACAAATTGTTAAGGATTCTCTGGACGTAACAATTAAAAAGTTAGCGTTTGTTGATGCAGGTGAAGATGGTATAGTGTGTTCCGATGATATTTTTATTCTTAATCAATCCGCTGCAAACAACTATAAATATATTTATTGGAGCACTAAAGGGGATGGTGTTTTTGACAATCCATTGGCTTTGCACACTTATTATATTCCAGGACCTGAGGATATCTTTACTGGTCAGACCGAACTTTGTCTATATGCCAAACCGAAATCACCTTGTTCCTTATTATCTGAAGATTGCCTTATTCTTCAAATTTTCAATTCCCCGGTGGCTAATGCCGGCGAAAATGCTACTATTTGTCAGTCAAACAGCTATTTACTTCAACCAACAGTTTCCAATGCTGATGGCATTGAGTGGCATTCGGCAGGCGATGGATATTTTGATAATCCTAACCAGCCCAATGCAACCTATTATCATGGATCAGGAGATGCTTCTTTAGGGTATGTAACTCTTACACTTACAGCATTTGGAATGGAAAGTTGTGGGGACATCTCAGACGAACTGGTGTTATCAATCAATCTGCCGGCAGAAGCAATTGCTGGCGAAGATCAGGTTGTGTGCGAAAATGATTTAGTTCTACTTGACGGATTTGCCTCAAATTTCTCTTCAATATTATGGCAAACTAATGGTGATGGTTGGTTTGAAGATGTTAATAATCTTAATACTGTTTATCATCCCGGACAATACGATATTATCCTTGGAGAGGTAACACTTTGTTTGAAGGCATTTGGACTTGAAGGCTGTCTGGAAACTATTGATTGCCTTGAAATCAATATCAATCAATCCCCAATGGTTAGTGCTGGAAATCATACCACTATATGTGAAAATGATGTTGTGTCCCTAATTGGCCAATCTGAACATTGCAGCGCAATTGAATGGAGTAGCACGGGAGATGGATATTTCATTGACCCTGCGAACATCTTAACAGAATACGTACCCGGGCAACAGGATTTAATAAACGGATTTGTTGAGATATGCCTTAATGGCAGTGGCTATTCTCCTTGTGGGCAGAATTCTGATTGCATAATGATAAGCTTTGTTAGATTACCGATAGTATTTGCCGGTGATGATACTACCATAGGAAAAAATGATCTTTTTGTTACCGAATTCGCTACCGCTTCTAATGTATTAACCCTTTTATGGTCAACATCGGGAAGTGGTCTTTTTGATAATCCTGAAGTACTCGTTACAACTTATACACCCAGTCTTGAGGATATCGAGGATTCGGAGGTAATTCTCACCCTTACAGCTCAACCATTGACTCCTTGCCAGATAGAGGCAACCGATGAATTGATTCTCAAAATCAGTTATACATGCCTTGATGCAGTTATAAATAGCGGAGGTGATGGTATAGTTTGCCTTGGTGACGATTTTATGATTTCTGATGCACAAGGTATGTATTATTCAGGTTTACTTTGGGAAACTACTGGGGATGGCTCGTTTAATGATATTACCGCTCTTAATCCAATTTATACACCCGGTCCTCAGGATGAGTTTTACGGCACTGTTACTTTGTGTGTTACAGCTTATGGTTTGGAAGATTGTTTAGACGCTACTGATTGCCTTGTGCTTACAATTCAAAAACCTCCGGTAGCATTTGCGGGAAATAGTAATATCGTACCTTTCCCCGAGGAAGGTGGTTATACATTTACAACAGCGTGGGCGGAACATACAGAGCTTGTACAGTGGATTACAACTAATGGAATGGGAATTTTTGATGATGAAAACAAGATAAACCCGACTTATCAACCAAGCTTTTTGGAAATATATTATGAGTATGTCACCTTTGGTATGGTATGTAGTCCAATTAATCCTTGTACGGTAAGTGATGAGTCTTTTACTAACATAACTTTTACTCTTGAAGGCGATGATGCCTCAGTGGATATAAACGAAGAGATAATTTATTTCTGTGAAAATGACACTGCAATACAAATCAATGCTAATGGAAGTTACTATAGCTCTGTGATATGGGAGACAACCGGCGATGGTTACTTTAGGCATGGCAACTCCCTTTCACCCATCTACGTTCCAGGAATAATTGATAGCTCAGGAATCGAATTTACATTAACTGTAACCGCTGTAGCATTTCCTGATTATCAATCAGCAACTGATCAGGTGATTGTTTCAAAGATATTACCGCCTGAGATTATAGCCGGAACTGATATGACGGTATGCGGCGATGAGCCAATCAGTATCGAAAATTTTTATGCTGAGAATGTGGATTTAGTTTACTGGGAGACAAGTGGAGATGGTGATTTTACTGAGCCTAATAACGTTATTACAGAATACATAGCCGGACAGCAGGATTTAATAAACGGTTATGTAGTACTTACACTGTATGGGATTAATAATAATAGTATTTGTAATTATGAAAATGCTTCATCCTCAATAATAATCACTTTTGAATGGCCGGTAATTACAACCAACATTTTTGATAAAGATATAAAATTAGGAAGTCCATTAGAACTAATTATTGAGGCCAATAATGCAGAAACCATACAATGGCATGGGCCTAATGGTATTATAGAAGGAACTGGCAGCCTTATTCTTTATATCAATGAAGCTACTTATGAAGATGAAGGAGATTATTATTGCGTTATTACTAACCAATGCACTACCATTTATAGTGATACAGCACATATTACAGTTTATGAAGAACAAGTAATAAATCTGCCTGCCGACTGGAGTGGTATCTCGTCATGGATTCAACCCTTTGAACCAGAAATTGAATCTATCTTCGCAGATATACTTGATGATCTGATATTAATTAAGAATATGACCCAAATGTATAGTCCAGTACTAAATATTGTAATGCTTGAGACATGGAATCCGCAGGAAGGGTACGAAATCAAAACCAAATCAGCTGTTGATGTTGTATTTACCGGGAACAGGAACCTAAATACAACGATTGAGATAAAACATGGATGGGGTTATCTTCCTGTAATTAGTAGCTGTCCGGTAGATGTTTCATCATTGTTTGTTGGTCAGCAGATAGAAATTATTAAGGAGATAGGAGGTATGGGAACTTATTGGCCGCAATTGGGTATAAATACTATTGTTAATTTACAACCTGGCAGGGCTTATCAAATTAAGGCTATTGAAGATTTTAACATTACATTCCCTGAATGTGAAGCCAACAAGTCGGGAAATAATGGCTCCAAGGTTTATGAACCATTTAATCCAACCTCTTGGAACAATCCGGTTCGTACCCCTTCAACACATGTTATTGCGATCGGAAAAGATGCATTTTACCAGCTAAAGCCCGGTAATGTTATCGGAGCTTTCACAGGCAACGGAACCTGCGCAGGTATTTTACAACTTACCAGAAATGATGAAGCTTTGGTTGTTTTTGGTAAAGATCCATTTACTGAAGTTTCTGACGGTTTTGTGTCTAATGAGCCGATCAACTTTTACATGTTTGATCCCTCTTGTAATGAAACACATAGTATTGAAGTAGTCTTTGATAAGAGCTTTCCCAACCACGATGGATTGTTTCACTTTAATGGAATGTCGTGTATCAGCGGTATTAAAAGCTCAACATTCATAGCCTACGAAAATTTGACCTCCGCAATAAACATATATCCAAATCCTACTTCTGGAGAAGTTACAATTGAAGGGGCTCAAGGTAAAATTACAGTTGAGGTTTACCAAGCCGGCGGATTGTTGTTGTTTAAAATAAATGAGGATAACGATAACCACAAAGGCAGGATAAACTTTACATTAGAGAGCTATCCTGCAGGAATATATTACTTGAGAATAATCTCGGAAAATGTTACTGATATCCGAAAGATAATCAGATGGTAATAAAAAAAAGGCCGCTTCGTTTTCGAAGCGGCCTTTTTTAGTGATTTTAGTTTACTGTATCACTACCTTTTGAGTTTCATTAAAATCAATTCCTTTAAACTGGAATGTGTAAACCCCTTTTGTCAATGATGAAGCATTAATTACTGCTTCCTTATCAATGTTTTGCATTAGTACACATTGCCCAGATAAGTTCAGAATTCTTAATATGGCGTTTGAACCATTTTTTATTTTCACAACGACATTGCCTTTGGAAGGATTGGGGTAAACGCCGGTTATGTTTTTCGGCATATCTATTCCAGTGTTGTCAATTATTAATTTTGTTAAACCCGATATACCTTCATCAACAAAGACATTATAATCGGGTAAGGAATTATCAAAAGTTGCAATGAGGTTGTATTCTTTTCCTGAAGAGTTTTTGAAGAGTTTAAATTTGAAAGGTTCATTGTTTACAAATCCATCAATTGCTGAAGTTAATGAATCATTAGCAAAGACCACAAGTGCCTTATTTGTTGTAAGATCATCTATTTGCAGGCAGCCGGCGCACAAATCGGCAGGAGTAAATACGCCAATCTGATCGCCTACGGCAAAATCTTGTATTGCTGATGCAGGGACACTGATAACATGAGAGTTCCCTGTCGGAGCGACCATTTCCCATTGAGTTTTTATTACCTTTTGATTTTCCAAAGTGATAGATTGAGTTTTGGAGCACGATGGGAATGTTATCGTTAGAGGTGAGCTATTATAAATGTAATAAGCTTTTCCGGGGATAAGCTTTTCTAGGGTTTGAATATTTTGTGCCGGCCAAAAAACATCTGTGGCAGCGACATCTTTAACTAAAAATACCTGATTGTAACTTCCAAACAGTTCCTCGCACGACACCTGACAGTCGGATATTACCGGTATTAAACTCCAGCCTTGAGGTAAAGACAGGGTTTTATTTTCCTCTAAAGAGCCTAAAAATTGCAAAGTAGCATTGTTGGAAAGTTTTATTTTATAACCGTTATGAGTATTCCAGTTACCGATGGTGTTGATATTTTGCTCTGGCCAATAGACATTAGTCATATCTTGTAATATTATGAGGTTGCTTCCGAGTGGTTCCAGTAAATCATTTACCTGGGTTTGTGCCGGCGATAGGTAGCTCGATATTCCACTCCAGCCCTGTGGGATCTGCATCAATTGAGTAGTGTAACCACCGGTTACATCAATTTTAAAATCGTCAATGTACATACCGTCTTTATTTACCATTATATCGCTTTTAAAGCGAAAACGGATGAAAACATTGGACTTGTTCAGGTAATTGTTTAACGAATATGATTTCTCTATCCATGTATTTTGTACACCAGTAAATGTTGCCAATGAAGTCCAATTTGTGCCATTGGTCGAAATTTCGAGGTACATATAATCCCAATTTTGTTCAATATTATATTTTGTCCAAAACGAGAGTGAAGCCGAAGTGTAACCAAGGTTTAAATTGAACGGACTAAGTTTTGCGATAATTTCGATGTTGTTTGCATAATTACCAGAAGGACTTTCGGTAATTGAATGTGAGGGCGAGTACGAAGTTGTAGAGGTAATCCCCCAGCTTCCTTCAAATTCCCAATAGGGCGCGCCGTTTTCGAAATCAATAATCAATGGAAGTCCAATGGGTGGCATTGGCGTTACATTGACAACATTGGATGGAATAGACTCTTCGCCGGTATCTGAATAGATTGCAGTAACGTAATACTGATAGAGAGTTCCATTCTCGACAGTTAAATCTATATAACCATTCGTAAGGGATGAAGCAATATAACTACCATCGCGATAGACTCTGTACTCGTCAATTTCCAACAATTCATCCCAAATCAGTTCGACTTTGTTATCGCCAGGAATACCCACTAAATTTCGGGGCGGGAATTTCATATTGGCCATTGTGGCTACCGATGCGAGTATAGCCTTTGTAAATACCACAGCCTGATTTTCATTATTATAACTTGGTCCTACAAGATCGTTAGATGTATGGATGTAAGGGCTCATGTTATCTACATCTTCAAAAGGGAAAATTCCCATATATCCATTTTGGTTAAACGAAGTATGATCACTATCGCCGCCACTAAAGGTGGCTGGTATAACTACAAAATCGGGCAGGTAGGTAGCGGTAACTGAAGTGTAAAAATTGGCAAGCTCAAGCGCTGATTGAGGATAGATCAACGAAGTCATTATTGTAGTGTTACCCGGTTTAAGATAGCCGACCATGTCCATGTTAAAATAACCAAGGATATCCATACCTTGTTGCGCACATCGGGAAGCATAAGCTGCGCTGCCATACAAGCCATATTCCTCGCCCGAAAAGGCACAGAAAATAATTGATCTGTCAAATTCATACTCGCTTAAGATACGTGCAATCTCAAGGACGCCGGCTGAGCCAGAAGCATTATCATCAGCGCCGGGTTCAGCTCCTGAAAAGGATATCGAATCGTAATGACCGCCAAGTACTACAAATTCATCAGGATATTTTGTTCCTAATTTGGTAGCGATTACATTGTCGCTTGCTGCCCCGCCGGGCATGGGGAAATCCATTATCTCAACAGATAAACCAAGGTTTTCATATTGTTCTTTTAGCCAGTTTTGCGCTTCAATAGACTGTGGTTTATAACAGTTACGCGTGGTATAATCTTCTAAATGCTGAACTGTAGCAGTGATATTTGTTCCAGTAACCTGATTTAACAATGATACGATAAAAGGATCAGGGTCAAACCGGCCGGAAGTGTTGTAAAACATCTTACGAGGTAAAACGACCCTGTTATTGAATATTCTGACAAGTCCGTCGTTTTTTGCCGGAGGGAGTTGACCATAAGCAACCTCATCAATTCGAATAATGAGAATATTACCGCCATCCCAAAGCACATCAGCCACCGAATTTATCGCGTTGTAATAATCCAATTTGTCGGTATTATTATCAAGATACACTACGTAATAACTCATCCCACTTTCCCAAGGGTTTGAGTCGAGAATAACAATGTCATGCTTTGGAAGACCGTTAAGAGTTGCAATAACAAATTCATCACGGTAAAAATTAATGGTTAGCGCAGGGTTGCTGAACAGATTCTTGCTATCTTCATAACTTTTGGTGGGAATTAGCACCAGTTCGGATGCAAACATTTGAATAGCAAATAAGCTAACAAGCATTAGAAGTATGTAACGTTTCATAGCTAAGTGTTTTAATGAAAAAAGAAATAAATATTTATTGCAAATTTAGACTTTTACCCGAAATACTAATTTTTGACTCTCTTTTTTTAAAACTCGAACTAAAAAATGATGAATCTTTAAGCCTAACATTATAAATGGTTTGCATGAAATAGATATTTGATTGCTGTCTAATAAACATATTTAATGTGTTTAAAAGGTTCTTTGACTGTTAATAATAAAAAAAAAGAAATTCAAGAAAATATCGTTCTATGCTTGAAAAGTGTTACTTTTGCAGCCTCGTTTTTTGTTTAGTATGCCCGATGGTGTAATGGCAGCACAAGAGATTTTGGTTCTCTTGGTCTAGGTTCGAATCCTGGTCGGGCAACAGCAAACCTATTGTTAACGAATAGATTGACAATAGGTTTTTTTATTTATGAAAAGAATTTTTGGGTTGATGATTTATTAAACTGGGTTTAATAGCTAAAGTCTGACAGTTAGTAGTTACAATGAACAATAAACTTTTTTAATTAAAATTTACCTAAAAATAGAAGTTGGAAACTTAATCGTTACAATATGATCATATCATTTGGTTAAGGTTTTGACTTGTTTTAGAGAAGAAAAATATTAAATGATATTGTTTTTATTTTTCAAAACTCTCAATCGAATTGAGGTTCTTTTGTATTTTTACCCCTCAAATTACACTAACATTAAAAGCAAAATTCTATGCATATTGCAGTTGCAGGTAACATTGGTAGTGGAAAAACCACCCTCACGACGCTCCTTTCGAGACATTTTAAATGGGAGCCACATTACGAATCGGTAGATGACAATCCTTATCTGGCCAGTTTTTATGAAGACATGAGACGATGGTCATTTAATCTACAGGTTTATTTTCTCAACAGCCGTTTCAGGCAAATTGTTAAGATTAGGGAAAGCGGTAAAAATGTTATTCAGGATCGAACGATTTATGAGGATGCCTTTATTTTTGCTCCCAATCTACACGATATGAACTTGATGAGCACCCGCGATTTCGATAATTATCGTTCGTTGTTTGAGCTGATGGTTAGTTTTATCAAGCCGCCGGAACTACTAATCTATCTTAGAGCATCAGTTCCTA
>JAAYWF010000271.1 GCA_012516825.1 Lentimicrobium sp.
ATGATGCTTTAGAAAAAATAGGTGCAGGCGCCGACCTAGTACAGGTTTATACCGGTTTTATCTACGAAGGCCCATTTATCGCAAAAAAAATAGTAAGAAAAATAATTTCAAATCAGATGAAATGACCAAATCGGTGGTAAGCTCATGGTCATCAATAATGGAGTTCAAAATCATCTGCTATTTGTAAAGCAGGAATACCGTTGGTTTTTTATTTAAATCCGGCAGATTTTCCCTCCACTCCGAAATACTTCTCGATATGATAAACTCCTGTGATGTAGTTAGATTGCTGGCGATACAGAGTTTCAGATTTATAGAACAATTTGAAATTATGGCATCTAAAAGTTTATTGTTTCGAAAAGGAGTTTCAATAAATATTTGAGTTTGGTTGTTCTGAATAATTGTTTTTTCAAGCTGTTTCAATTTTTGTTTAAAGTCGTTTCTATCAATAGGTAGATAACCATGAAAAGCGAAATTTTGACCATTAAAACCTGATGCCATTAGTGCAAGAATAATTGATGAAGGGCCAACTAACGGCGCTACTTGAAAACCGTGTTGATGAAAAATTTTTACAATCCCTGCTCCTGGATCAGCCACACAAGGCACTCCTGTTTCCGAAAGTAAGCCAAGCGATTTAGTTCTGGTATCAATTTGCAATAATTCAATAATTTCGTCTGAGTTATGATGCTTGCCAATTTCGTAGAAAGTTACTTCGTGATCAAAATCCTTAGTGTATCCGGTTTTACGAAGAAAACGACGTGCCGATCTAATGTTTTCCACGATAAACTCATCTAAAGAGTATATGATTTTAAATACACTCTCCGGAAGTACTTCTTTGGGGTTAGTATCACTTAAAGTTACCGGTATCAGGAAAAGCTTAGGTTTCATTAGTTATGTGTGTTGCCATGGTAAATTACTTAAGTCAACGTTACCGCCCGAGAGGATTACCCCTATCCTTTTGTTTCGACATCTTATTTTATCCTCCATCAGCGCCGCAATAGGCACTGCTGCCGAGGGCTCAATCACGATTTTCATTCGTTCCCAAACCAATTTCATTGCGCTGATTATGGCATCTTCGCTCGTTGTTACTATATCATTAACGTATTTTAAAATTATCGGATAGGTAATGCTACCAAGCGAAGTACGTAAACCATCAGCTATAGTATCAGGATTAATTGAAGGTACAAATGATTTAATATGAAAGGAGCGATATGCATCGTCAGCCTGTTCGGGTTCAGCAGCGATTACGATAGTTTTTCGGCAGAAATAACTTGCAGCTAACGCTGTTCCGCTTAATAATCCACCGCCGCCAACTGGTGCAAGAATAATATCTAAGTCAGGGTAATCCTCTAAAAGCTCAAGTGTTGCAGTGGCTTGCCCCTCTATAACTAAGGGTTCATTATAAGGATGGATTTCCACTGCGTCGGTATCTTCAATAAGAGATGCAAGGGTAGATTCTCTGGATGCCAGATTGGGTTGACAGAAAGTGATTATCCCTCCATATCGTTCAACAGCAGCAATCTTCACTTTTGAAGAGTTGTTAGGCATCACTATGTAGGCTTTAGTCCCTCTCAGCTTGGCGGCACGCGATAGAGCAGCAGCATGGTTACCTGAAGAATGCGTGGCTACTCCTTTAATTATGCTATTGTCGTCTAAAGCAAATACGGCATTGCAAGCGCCTCTTGATTTGAAAACGCCTGCCTTTTGCATGTTCTCACATTTGAAAAACAACTGGCAATCAAAGAGTTTTGAAATGCTGCTTGACGTTAAAACCGGTGTGCGATGAATGTATGGCCTTATACGACTTGCTGCAGTCAGGATATCAGTGGCAGTAGGTATTGTTTTGGAGTGCACAAAAAAAATGATCAAAGGTTTTCTAATTCATCGGCAATCTTCTCACAGGCTTCGTCCAACATATTGTAAACCAATTCAAATCCTTCTTTATCACTATAATAAGGATCAGGAACTTCCATACTTTTTCGATCTGAGATCGCACTCATAATCAGGCGGACTTTTTTATAATCTGATTCCGTTCTTGCTAATCTAAGTACACTTTTCATATTCGAATTATCCATAACGAAGATCATATCATATTTATCAAAGTCATCGGCTTTAAATTGTGTTACCCTATGTGTAGTGATATCAACCCCATGGCGGCGCGCAATAGCTATTGTCCTTGGATCAGCAGGTTCTGATATATGATAATTCGATGTGCCCGAAGAGTATGTTTCAGCATTGAGCGATCTTGCGTTGATCTTTTGCTGCATGATTCCTTCGGCTAATGGCGAACGGCAAATATTACCCAGACACACCATTAAAATTTTTGTTTTAGGTTTTGACCCCATCAGTAACAAATTCAGGACTAATGTTTTATGATCCTTTCAAGCTCATTGAAATAAGACTTGAATTTTTTATCTGTTTCGACCAAATTTCTTACTGTACGGCAGGCATGTAATACCGTAGCATGATCTTTATTTCCGCAATGCAACCCAATAGTAGTCAGGGAAGCCTTTGTATGTTCTTTGGCAAAATACATAGCTAACTGCCTTGCTTGCACTATATTGCGTCTGCGGGTTTTGGAATTCATCTCCTCAACGGATAGATCAAAATATTGAGAAACAACTTTTTGTATATACTCAATGGATATTTCCTTATTTGTACTTCTGATAAAATTATCCACGATTTGCCTTGCGAGGTCAATGTTTATCTCTTTCTTGTTCAGCGAAGCTTGAGCAAGCAATGATATTAAGGCGCCTTCCAACTCTCTGATGTTACTTGTGATGCTATAGGCTAAATATTCTATTACATTATCAGGCATAGTGATGCCGTCGTTATAAAGTCTCTTTTGTAATATGGCAACCCTTGTTTCAAGGTCAGGAGTTTGAAGATCGGCTGTAAGCCCCCATTTAAACCGTGAAAGTAGCCTCGACTCAATGCCTTCAATTTCAACCGGCGGGCGATCGGAAGTTATTATAAGCTGTTTTGATTTTTGATGTAACTGGTTAAAGATATGAAAGAAAATATCTTGTGTTTTCTCTTTTCCTGTTAAAAAGTGAATATCGTCTATGATAAGTACATCAATAATCTGGTAGAAGTTTGTAAAGTCGTTCACATTATTATTTCTCACCGATTCGATGTATTGAGCCATGAACTGATCGGTATTAACATAAAGTACGGTTTTTTCGGGGAAATTATTTTTAACTTCCAGTCCGATAGCGTGTGCTAAGTGTGATTTTCCTAAGCCAACTTTACTATAAATAAAAAGAGGGTTAAATGAGGTTTTACCTGGATTTTTGGCGATAGCCAAACCGGCAGAACGCGCCAGACGATTACAATCTCCCTCTATAAAATTATCAAATGAATATCTCTCAATAAGTTGCGAGTTAATTTTTACCTTTTGAAGTCCTGGAATAACAAATGGATCAGGAATAATTTTAGTAGTTCCTTTTAAGGTTAAAGGTAGTGATACACCGGGATTTTTGGTTGCTGATCTGTTGGAAGTCGGCATGATTATGGAAAATGGATCGGTATTATTACCGGTGTTATCAATAAGAACGCTATATTCGAGCCTCCCTGAAGTGCCAAGTTCCTTTTTAATAGTCTTTTTTAACAGGTCAATGTAATGCTCTTCGAGCCACTCATAAAAAAACTGGCTTGGGACCTGAATTGTAAGTACATTGTCAACCAACCTTAATGGCCTGATCGGTTGAAACCATGTCTCGTAACTCTGATGATTGATATTGTCTCTTATTATTTTCAAACAATTATCCCAAACTTTTTGTGCAGACTTCTCCATAATACATTTCTAATTAATAGCTGATGATCAAATAGTTATTAAGCGATTTGATAATTGGTTCAATGGGTTTGGGAAGAACCATTACCCGAAATAATTTTCAACAAAGATGAACAAAAATTAGTTGATAAAAAAATTTATATTACTTGTTTTTGTCAAAAATTATTCTAATAGGGTTCGAGCCAACTCTCCTAAGAATCCTTACAACTATTTGTTTGTGACTAATAAATCGAGTTAATTAGACATATTTTAAATTACATTTTTAACCTAATTTTAAAAAATTGCTCAAGATAAAAATTTGAGAATTTAAGTACTTTTATTTAGTTATTTTACTAA
>JAAYWF010000272.1 GCA_012516825.1 Lentimicrobium sp.
ATCAAATTCTTTTTTTATAATTTGCATACTGTCAACAAAGTGATCGGGGTAAAGCACCTGATCGCCAAGTCCAAAAATGGCCACCGGCTTGCCATGTAGCTGGGCGTTTTTTAAACGTTCGAAAAAATCAAACCAAAGATTATCTCCCGATCCTTTTTGCCACGTATCAGCTCCAGAGGTCGAACCGCCAACAATAACAAGGTCGTAATATGGCAGGTCGAGGCCTTTTATAGTGTCAAGGCTGTAAATTTGTACTTCGAATTGGTTTTTAAATCTATCAGCAATTCGCTGGGCACAGGATTCAACATTTCCGCCCTTAGGCCAGTAAAAAACTCCAATTTTTTTCATATTTAAAAAGTTTCAAATGTCGCTTTAAGAAAACCTCGTACAAAAATACCTTTATTTACTTTGGCAAACAGAATTGGTTAATTAAAACTATTAATCTGAACTTGGTCTTTTTTGTTTGTTATTCCCTGTTGCACGATTCATAAAGCTGTTATAAAATTCATTACTTAGTCAATCCTTAAAAACTCACTTTCAGTGAGGGTATATAAGACATCAGTATGAGTTTAGAAGCCAAAGAAGGTTTGGGGTTGAGAATTTTCTGAATCTGAAAAAAGAAAAAAATAATCTCCATATTCAGTTTGCGGAGTAATCTGCGGAAATTGAACCCGGCTGCGGCCATCAATGCATTGATTTTGTCTCTAATTTCACCTTTGAGATAGTTTTTTACCATTCGGCAATCATGTTTTACATTTCCGATAATCGGTCCGATGGCAGCTCTGATCCGTCATTTGGCTCGTCATTTTAGTTTTTCATATTCGCTCTTACCTGCTGAACATCAATTAACATTTTGAAAATCAACTCAACACCTTCTTCACCGATCCTTTTGCGAAAGTGTACTAAATCGCTCGGATAACAAGGAAAGTGCCACTGAAACTCAGCCTTTATACAGAAATATTGATAATAAGGGTTTCGGATCCATAGATCTTCAATACTTTCATTGCTAAAATAACTCAAAACCTTGCAATAAGGAACACTTAAAGTAAATATTGTTATTAACAGTATAGTGTTGATAAACAGCACTTAATCATGCTTTTAAGGATTGACTAAATAGTTAAATAACACCTCTACATTAAAAAAAACAGATTTCCAAAAAGAGAATGGAAATCTGTTTAAAAATGTTTAAAAAAAATGCAATTATTTTTTTATGGTAATCTTTTTTGTGTGAGACTTTTTGCCATCATAGATAGTTACGTTATAAATACCGTTTTCCACATTATCAAGTTTAATTGTAGAGCTTTCATTTAAATATGCCGAGAAAACTTTTATTCCGGCAATATTAGTAATAGTTAGCTCATAATTGCCTGACTGGACTAATTCAACTACAAATTCACCTTTTGTCGGATTTGGGTAAATATTGAATATTGGCAATTCTGTACCATTCCAAATACCCGAACAGATAACTACCACAATCACCTCCTCTGCACTATTTGAACATCCTGTTTGCAAGTCAACCCATTGATAAGTTATCAGATGAGATCCTACACCTGCAATCTGTGGATAGAAAATATTGTCAATTACTCCAGTGCCTGAATAGACACCACCTTCAGGGTATCCTCCAACTAAAGGATACTCATCCCATTGATAACATATCGTATCAAATGGCATCAGTGTAACTTCAGGTTGTTGCCAAATATCAATTTCTTTTATTGACTCAACATTCATAGATGCGCATTCTCCACTGCCATTACCAGTAAGTTTAAGTGTAACTGTTGTGCCGGCATCTTCTGGAGCCGGAATATATGTTGGAGATATAGATTGAGAATTCTCTAAGATACCTTGTCCTGCAACTATTTGCCACAAAAGTGTTGAAGTATTTTGAGAACTTGCATCAGTAACTGTAATGTGCTCATTAACACAGGTCTCGCCTTTTAAACCTGCATAAACTTCAGGAGATGGATCCACCTCAATTAGATTAGGTTTAGTAATCGTGTTGCCGGCTATACCATTGGTTATTGTTAATGAAACATCAAATTGACCTGCATTTGGATATTCCACAAGCGGATTTTTTTCGGAAGATGTAGATGGGTTGCCTCCTGGAAAGTCCCATATCCATAACGTCGGATTACCTATTGATTGATCGGTAAACTGAACAAAATTGGTTTCACATATCTGAGTTTGATCAGCAATAAAATCAGCAGCCATAGGCGGACCACAAGCAGCAAAATATGGATCAAAACAAGTTATAGAAGGAGGAAAACAAACATCGAATGTAAAAGAACGATCCGGACAAATTACTACCCATGTAGGATACCCTAAAAAAGGTTGCCCGCTGATAACAATGTTTATGGCTGCTGCTGCACCGCCTTGATATCCAGCACACGGATACGTAATGCCATTCTGTGCTTTGTAATTATTGATTTGTACATTGTCGTCATAAGGAGAAAGGCCCCAGAATTCTACATTTTGCTGACCTTGCCCATAATTGACGTACACAGTTTCAATTATTCCTGCATACGCCTGACAAGTACCTCAAGTGGTAAAAAACAGATCGAGCAGGATAGTCTTACCAGAATCCAACTCGTCATATAGGGTACGGGTAACACCATCACTATCGGTAATGGTAAAATTTCCCATTTCATTACGTCCCTGAAGAATTGTGTTTTGTAAAAGATCCTCAGGCATACACCGCCCATCAGCAGATAATTGCTGCGAATAGACAGAAATGGTGATAAAGAAAAGAAAAACAGAAAAAACTTTTTTCATAGATTGATGAATTTAGTTAATTTTATTAATGCTGCTAAAGTACAAAATTAGATATAAACATATGTTTTGTTAACAATTTAACAAACAAAGAGACAGATTGAAAAAGATCATTTTTTAATGATTCTCTTAAACAACACAGCTTTAATCTTAATTTTGCACTTTTATTTGCAGATGGTTTTATAATTTGGAAGAAAAAAGTAACAAAAAAAGCTCATACCGAATAGTAACTGAGGTTTCTGAAAAAATAGTTTCAGATTGGAATCGGTTTGTCCAGGCACATCCGGAAGGGTCTGTTCTTCAAAGCTGGTACGCATGGCAACTATTTTTCAGAACCAAAAATTTCAATCCTTTTTTCGTGGCTTGTATTGACGAAACCGATCGGATGGTTGGTGTGTTGCTCGCTGTGTTAATCCGGGAAAAAAGCTATATCAAATCTCTGTTTTCAGCGCGGCTTGTAATTTATGGAGGGCCGTTAATTGAATCAGGAAATGTTTATGACAAGGAGATATTTAGAATGATGTTAGCTTCGATGATTGATAAAACAAGCCGCACAGCAATTTTTACTCAATTTAGAGCTTTGCATGATCTGTCGTGTTATACAGAAATTTTTAAAGAAAATGGGTTTCAATGGGTTCCCAGAATTAATCTTTTAATCAATACTCAGAATAAGGAAAAAATATTTTCCGAGATGTCTTCATCTCGAAAGAGACAAATCAGGAAATCCTTAAATAATGGTGCAAAGGTTATTCAACCCAACAATATAGGCCAAGTCCGTCAGTTTTTTGATATTCTTCAAAAACTTTATCGCCAAAAAGTTCGTAAACCATTACCCGATTGGACTTTTTTCGAAGCTTTCTATTTCCTGATTCAGAAATATAATTTTGGTAAATATTTTTTGATCGAATATAAAGAGAAAATAATTGGAGGGATAATGGCGCCATCACTTCCGGCAAAAACAGTTTTTGAATGGTATGTATGTGGATTGGATCCCGAATATAAAAAAGAAGGTATTTATCCTTCAGTATTGGCAACCTGGGCAGCCATCGAATATGCTCATGAGCAGGGAAGTTCTGTTTTTGATTTTATGGGTGTTGGCAAACCCAACGAACCCTATGGAGTTCGGGATTTTAAATTAAGATTTGGCGGTTCGATAGTTAATTACGGACGATTTATTCGAATTAATAATAAACTTAAATATTCTATTGCAGAATTTGGATACAATTTTTTATCATGGCTTAAAAAAGTATAATGATTATTATTCACTAAATTACTAATGAGTATCTTCACCCGCTAATTCAAATTTATGAAAAGACGTTTACATTTTGTATTGTTTGATGTTTTCTTTCTAACGGTTTCATTCTTGTTTGTTGCTTGTTTGAAATCTGCCACTGTTACCGTGGTGTTGCCAACATATTCATTGCCTTTTGTTCTTTTCCTAATTACTTGGCTAATCTTTTCTTTTCATTTCAAAAAATACAATTCCGAAAAATACATAAATCGTCGGGAAATATTATATATCATTCTAAAATCAAATTTTGTCAGCCTTGCTTTAGGCTTGTTAGTTTTATATACATTTACTATTTTTAATGTATCTCGTCTTATCTATTTTGGAACCATTTTAACTGCTACAGTATTAGAAATTTTAGCAGCGCTAATTTATAATCATGTCCATACTTCAAAAGTAATTGATTATGAAAATGATTTTAAAGAATTCCGTTCGAGCGATTTTCCTGAAACCGATACTTTAGTTTCCCCTCCGGTTATAAAAAAAAGGGATGTTTCAGACCGCCAGGTTGAGGTGAAGCTAATTTTAGAAATGATAGAATCAGAGTACGGGAAAGATGTTAAAGATTTTATTTCCGAATATTTAATGACTGTTTCAGGGCCGGTTCAAGTAGTCTCCACAACAACAAGGTTTAACATCTTTGCACTCCCCGAAAAACAGTATGGCTGTATAGTTAATTTTCATAAAATCAATGATTTTAGATGGCTTAATAAGTTTTTTGAAACAGTTAATGATAAAGTTCTTAATGAGGGTTATTTTATTGGCAGGGTAGAGACTTACACTCTTCGTAAAAAAAGAATAATAAGCAAATACCTCTTCCCATTTAATTATGTAGTATATACTTTTGACGTTATTTTTAGACGGGTGTTTCCGAAATTGTCCATTTTAAAACGCTTTTATTTTTGGATTACAAAGGGTAAAAATCGTGCACTCTCACAGGCCGAAACATTTGGGAGGCTTTATTCTTGCGGTTTTACGGTACTTGATGATAAGAATATTAACGGAAAATTATATTTCGTTTCCCAGAAGGTAAAAGAGCCATCTTATCCTTCTGACCCGACTTATGGCCCATTGGTAAGATTAAGGCGAATTGGAAAGGGAGGTAAGTACTTTTATGTATATAAAATGCGAACTATGCACCCCTATTCTGAGTATATCCAACAATTTGTGTATGAGAAAAATAGGTTGGAAAAAGGAGGCAAGTTCAAAGATGATTTTAGGATTACTACATTGGGTAAATTTCTACGTAAATTTTGGCTTGACGAGTTGCCAATGCTTATTAACGTGTTGAAAGGAGATATAAAAATTGTAGGTGTGCGGCCATTGAGTAGCCATTATTATAATTTATATAGCGAAGAGTTGAAACAGTACAGAATAAAATTCAAACCAGGCCTGATACCCCCCTATTATGCCGATATGCCAGAATCTTTCGAAGAGATCATGGAGTCAGAATGGAAATATCTTATGGCTTATGAGAAACATCCTTTCAGAACAGATGTAAAATATTTTTTTGCTGCATTGAAGAATATCATTTTTAAAAATGCACGTAGTAAATGATCATACGATGTGCGCGACAAATAAAGTAGAATCTTCCATATCAAGTAAGCTCAAATCCTTTATGGGAGCTAATTTTTATTTTCTGCTTTTAAATTTATTGATTGTTTTTTTGTTTTTTTTTCCATTCATGGTAAGATCTCAGGCGCTTACCGGCACAACAGGCTATTACAATATACCTACCGCTGAACTCTATCCTGACCGCTCAATGTTTATTGGGACCAACTTGCTAAATCGGGAATATAAAAAGTGGGGAAGACCAACCCATGATGCAATGGACTTTTTTATTACAAACAGTTTCTTACCATTTGCCGAGGTTTCAATTAGATTTACACGTATGATTGGCCTGGATGATTATAGCTCTACTGTAGGAGACAGAATGGCTTCAGTAAGATTAAGAGTGATTGATGAAGGGAGATATAATCCGGCTATATTAATAGGTGTGCATAGTTTTTTTACAACTCTTTCCAGTGGTGCAGCATCACATTTTAATTCCACATATCTTGTTGCTACAAAAAACTTTAAAGTAAATCATGTATTTGAAAATATTGGATTCACGACAGGATATGGTAGTGATGTATTGAAGGCAAGCGACTACCAGTTTATTGGCTTTTTCGGTGGTGTAAAAATTACGCCATATCACCTGAAACCCGTTGAACTGATAGTTGAATATGATGCTGATAAATGGAATGTCGGCGCCAGAATTACTATTTTAAAACATATTGTTCTGCTTGGTGGATTAGAGGGATTTGATGCCTTTTCGGGAGGAGTGAGTTACAAATTTTTATTACCATAAATCACTCCTATAAACATATTGTCTTTCCACTAATAATCAACTTCCGGACAAAGCCTTCATAAAAAGAAAAATCCCTTGTGGCAAGGGATCAACAAAAGATTGTAAATAAGACGTTGCAGCCCGTAGGGGAATCGAACCCCTGTTACCAGGATGAAAACCTGACGTCCTAACCCCTAGACGAACGGGCC
>JAAYWF010000273.1 GCA_012516825.1 Lentimicrobium sp.
AAAATTCTGGTTTTGAAAGGTTTTATTATATTTGACGCCAATATTTTACACACAAAAATTGAATCTAGAAATGAAAAAACTAAATTTTCATTACAGCCTCCACAGGAAAATAATTCCGGACGAAAGACTCAAGTTACTAATAGAAGGGTGCTATGCACTCTATTAAAAACATCTTACGACTATGAGAGAAATGTATATATTATTATTTACAATATTAACTTCATGTTTATCGTGTGGAAAAATGGGCCACTGTAAAGATAAAGAACTCACACTTAAAATAGTTGAATATACTGGGAAAGAGTTAAGAACAGATGGTTTTTATTACGGAAATCCTAATACAGATTATCAAAGTGTAAAAAGGTATGAACTATTTGTTTTTTATAAGAATGGCATTATGATGCTACCCGGTAATGTTGAATTTGAAAATATGGAAGAATATATAGCTTCGATTACAAAAAGTAATCAGAAAGACACAAAGTTTGTATGGGGGCTTTTTAGAATAGACAATAATATCAACATAGAACATTGGGTAGCAGCCCAATGTGGCTACCCTGCTGTTTTAAGAACTGGAGATGTTTTGAATGACACAACATTTGTTTTAAAAAAGATGATAAGAAGGGACAGCCAGGGAACAAAGGAAACGGATATAAATCAGGAGTTTCGTTTTAGGCAATCTGATGTAAAACCAGATAGCACGAACAACTTTATAAAATAAAAATTAGCAAAAAAGGCAGGGCTACTCGGCTTTTTATTTATAGTGTAACTACGTTTTTCTGAAAGAAATCTTTAAATGACACTTTCCCAATAAGTGGGTAAGTTTAAAATGAAGGGTTCAGTTTTATAATAGTACCATTTGTGCAAAGATAGTCAAAAACCGATTTAAAATAAGTCCCCAGTTTCTTATAGGTTGCCTCCATTTCTTGGTTGCTTCACTTACAGCTAGGTAGTCAATCCTTAACAACTCACTTTAAGTGAGGGAATATAAGTAATCAGTGTAAGTTTAGGAGCCAAAGAAGGTTTGGGGTTGAGAATTTTTTGAATCTGAAAAAAGAAAAAAAATAACCTACGCCTTCATTTTGCGGAGTAATCTGCGGAAATTGAATCCGGCTGCGGCCATCAATGCATTGATTTTGTCTCTAATTTGACCTTTGAGATAGTTTCTTACTATTCGGCAATTATGTTTTACATGTCCGATAATCGGTTTAGCAGCTCTGATCCGGCATGTTGAAAATGAAGATGCCAACGTTAAAAAGAAAATTATTACTACTTTAGCAACTGAAAATTAAAATCAGCCTGGATAGTGGGTCAACCGAAAACAGCCATAAATATTGAATACAACAGCCGCCGGAAACGTAGCCTGCTACAAGAATTGAGTTTCGGTGCCTGGGGCGACAGACGCAACCCTGCCACATGGCGTTCATTCACCGGCACACCGCCTGAGCCGCTCTTCGACCGCGGTTTTACCGGACATGAGCATCTGTATGCTTTTGGCCTGATAAACATGAATGGCCGCATGTATGACCCATTAGCCTCCCGCATGCTCTCCCCCGACAACTTCATACAAGCGCCCGATTTCTCTCAAAGTTTTAACAGGTATAGCTATTGTCTGAATAATCCATTAAAATATACTGATCCTTCGGGAAAACTTTTTATCATTGATGATTGGGTAATTGGGTTTGTTAAAGGTTTTGCACGTTCAATTAGTGGCAAACATGAAGATGGTCATCATACATGGTTTGGTGATGCTTGGGCAAGTGCAAACAGGCACGCAGGAAATTCTGCTAAGATTTGGGGAGGGTTGTTTGCTGCCGATACTGATAGAGGGGGCTGGCAAATAGTATCACGATTTACATGGCAATTACCGCAGACTATATTGGGTTTTGGTGCAGCACATGGAGAGAATATGATAGGTCAAGTAGATAATGTTGGCTATTGCGAAGGTGCGACAGTTGTTACAAAGAAGGGAGAAAGGGCATTTTTTGGTCAAACAACCGCTTATACTTTAGGCAGCTACATTATAGGAGGTAACGATTTACAACCAAATGTTAGAAACCCTCTTTTTCAACATGAATACGGTCATTACTTGCAAAGTCAGGCAGCAGGCTGGGCATACATCCCCCGCTTTGCTATTCCAAGCGCATTAAATCCATCTAGAAATGGCGGCTATACTGATTTAAGCGAGGATACCGAACAAGATGCACAAGCCCGCTCTTTATTATATTTTACCAAGTATGTTGACGGATTTACTTACGATGACTGGGATTATTATGAGCATCCATTCTATGACCGTCCTGATGGAACAATAGTTAACAGGACAAAAATTAATGAATCCTTTTTAAATGGCAAATTGATGATACCAACATATATTCAAGAATTGATTATCAATCATGTCCGAAACAGTACAAGAAATTACTGCAGTGGTTATTAAAATGAAATTTATGAAAAAAATGACAATCATATTGAGTTTTCTTACTTGTGTTCTTTTAAGCAGTACATGCGAAAAGGATAAGGATAAACATGATTTAATTATGTTTACAAATAATAGTAGTGAGCTTATATACGTAAGAGGCAGTTGGGAATATCCGGATACAGCTATAAATTTTAGTAATCCTGCCTTAGCTGGTGATTTTTATAAAGTGGCAGCAAATACAAGTGATGACCCATTAAGATTACAAGATACTTACGAGGGTCGTTTTGAACAATTTGAAAAAGTTATGGTATTTGTTTTTGATGCTCAGGTATTAGAAACCACCCCTTGGGATACTGTAAAAGCAAAATACCTTGTTTTAAAACGGTACGATTTGAGTTTACAGGATTTGGAAAGTATGAATTGGACAATTACTTATCCATAACAGAAAAGTCGGAGCAATCCGGCTTTTTATTTATAGTGTAACTACGTTTTTCTGAAAGAAATCTTTAAATGACACTTTCCCAATAAGTGGGTAAGTTTAAAATGAAGGGTTCAGTTTTATAATAGTACCATTTGTGCAAAGATAGT
>JAAYWF010000274.1 GCA_012516825.1 Lentimicrobium sp.
AGGCTAATGAGCAAAGGCAAAATACATATTTATACCGGTAACGGCAAAGGTAAGACTACGGCCGCGATTGGATTAGCTGTAAGAGCTGCCGGCGCAGGAAAAAGAGTTTTTATTGGCCAGTTTGTAAAGGGGATGCACTACAATGAACTAAATGCTTTAAAACTGATCCCAAACATAACTATCCGACAATACGGTCTTGACTGTTTTATAAAAAATCAACCTACAGACAAAGATATTGCAGCAGCTCTGAAAGGATTAGAAGAAATTAAAACAATCACTACTTCCAAAGAATATGACGTGGTAATCCTTGACGAACTTTGCATAGCTCTATATTATAAATTATTCGACGAAGAAGAAATTATTAAGCTGATAAGATCAAAGACGGAAAGCATTGAAATGATTATCACAGGGCGATATGCTTCGGAACGACTTATCTCTGAAGCCGATCTTGTAACTGAAATGAAAGAGATCAAACATTATTATAATAACGGCCAGTCAGCGCGCAAAGGGATAGAATATTAATCCCGGATCAAGTATTTGGCAAAGCTTAAACAATTAAGCGTTTATAATCAATACAATCAGAACCTTACTGAAGAAAATGCGAAATTGGCACTATCCTTATAAAAACAATGATACCCCCTAAAAGCGCTTTCTGATGATTAATTCGGGTTCAATAATCTTAAAAATCACAATTTCCCCTCCCACTCCTTTATAAATCTTTCTAAATACTTTACAAGGTAGCGATGACGATCTTTGGCTATCTTTTTACCGGTTGTGGTATTCATCATATCTTTAAGTAGCAGCAACTTTTCATAAAAATGATTTAATGTTGGAGAATCACTCTTTTGATAGTCCTCTTTTGTCATCTTTGTTTTTGGAGGAGAGTCGGGATCGTATAGTGGCCTGTTTTTAAATCCTCCAAAGTTAAATGCACGTGCAATGCCTATTGCACCAATTGCATCCAACCGATCGGCATCTTGCACTACCGCCAGCTCCTTAGAATAAAAAGCAGGCTTATCAAAGCTGTTTTTAAAGGATATATTTCTGATTATGCTGACAACGTGTTCGATAGTTGCTTTTTCCACCCCTATTTTCAAAAGAAATTGCTCGGAAAGATACGGCCCGATCTCCTCATCATTATTGTGAAATTTTGAATCGGCTATATCATGTAATAAAGCTGCCAGCTCAACCACCAGAATATCTACCTTTTCTTTAACAGCAATATGTTTAGCCATTCTCCAAACACGGTAAACATGCCACCAATCATGCCCACCCTCACACCCCCGAAGGCGATCTTTAACATAATAGGCCGTCTGATTGATGAATTCTTGATATTTTACAGATTCAGACACTACAATTTTCATTTTTAAAAATACAAATGTACAAAATGAGAGATCAATAGATTGGCGAATAAGCCATTATTATTAAAATCTTAAAACTTGTTTAAAAGTGGTCTATACCTACGCCGTAATGAAAGGGATAAAACAATGGCAAAGAATTATTAAATTTTTATGGTAAGAATTATCTTTTTTCTGACCTATGCTCTTGCTTTCACCTAAATTTTATACTATCTTTGGGCCGATTTCTAAATAGAAGTTTTAAAAATGATGCATTATGAAAACAAAATCACTAATCAAAAAATTCGGGATACTGTTTTTAGTTCTACTATTAATACAAAGCTTACATTTACTCCATGGCCAAAATCCAATCAAAAAAGGAACGCCTCTTTCAAAGGATCTTGTAATAGATATTCAACCCGTTGTGGCACCCAATCTCCCAGAAAGTTCGGGAGCAACCTACTATCCAACGGTTTTACCGGGGGAACCAGGGGATGCCTATTTAGATGTTAACTGGAACTCCGGCCTTGTAATTATGAAAGATCAAAGTGAGATTGAATTGCCCCAGATGCGTTATAATATCCTCACACAACAGATTCAATTTGTACGGGATACTGAAATACAAGCCATTTCAAATCCGCAAGAGGTTAGCTTAATCAGAATTAACGATAAGGTATTTATTTACGATGAGTTTATTACGGACGGAGTACGTCGTTCTGGCTACCTTGAATTATTGGAAGATGGGAGTTGCAAGCTTTTACGCAGATGGATAGCCAGCTATAAACAAGTAGATGAGCTAACAGGCGAAGAGACAATTTACCGGACCCAAAGATACTTTTTTCAGTTTGATGGAGGCGAAATAGGTGAAGTTAAAACTAGCTCGGCAGCGTTTTGCGAAACATTTGGCAAGCATGGCAATGAATTGAAAAAGTTTATGAAAGAACAAAAATTGAAGGTGCGAAACCCACAACATCTCAGATCCTTAGTATCATATTACAACATGATTGCCACTAAGTAAAAAAGAGAGCCGGAGCATTACAATTGTGTATATTTTAATGCAAGATTCTTCGACTTTTCAACAGGATATTTGAGAGCGTTTTTTTTAATTTTATCCAAAATAATCTCTTTGACATCAAACTTGAATCTGTCAGCCAACAACAATGCATACATCAACACATCGGCAAGTTCATCGGCTACAAATTCCCTTTCTATATTGCCTGTTTCAGCAGGCGATTTCCAAAGAAATAATTCGTTTAGCTCACTTGCTTCGATAGAAAGAGCCACTGCAAGGTCTTTTGCATTATGAAACTGTTCCCAATTGCGTTCGTCTCTGAAAGCAACTATATGATTGATGATTTCTTTTATACCATCCATTATTCTAATTTTTTGCTAAAAATAGTAATTACGCAAAACATCAATTTCGGCATTGATTATCTTTGCTTCTTTAATAAAGCTGATAGTAAATGGCTAATATTATTAGTGTAAACATATCAGAAAAAAAAGGTACAGTTAAAACGACGGTATCAGAGATTATCCTCAACGAGTATAGAGTAGTGGGTGATGCTCACGTAGTTGATTGTAACAGGCAATTAAGTCTTTTAGCTGTGGAGAGTGTAAAAAAATGGAGCAAAAAGTCGGGGAGCAAGGTGAGTTTTGGAGTATTAGCCGAAAACATCACACCTGAAGGCGTCCAACGTAGTGAAGTTCATATCTTGTCCCTCTTATTATCTATAATATGCAGTTGACACGCACTGAATAATACTTTTATAATCATCCGGCATGAAAAGACTTCTTGTGAAAATAATGATATTCTCCATACTATTTCAACTAACGGCAGTTGCATCGGCACAGCAATACTTTGTCGTGCAGAAAAAAGGAAAGCTCAAAAACTTTAAATACATCAGTGGTGATTACATTTACCTTGAAACAAAAAGAGGCGAATTTAAGTTGTCGGGAAAAATAACACAGATCAACGATACAAGCCTTGTTATCAATAAAACTTCGGAAATTGGGTTAAACGATATTGGTGTTATTTTCAGACCGAATGGATTAATACACGGGTTTTCTAATCTTTTTTTTATTCAGGGAGGGGCTGCTTATTTTTTTATTGCCGGCGCCAATGCGTTGATCAACAATGAATCTCCAATAATTGACAAGTCAACACTGCTTATTAGCGGTTCGATGATTGCAACTGGCTTTGCAATTAAACCATTCATTACCCGAAAACTAAATGTCAAAGAAAAGTGGGAGGTAAAAATTCTTAATTTTGATGAGTTTAAAAAAGAGTAATTATGCCTAAGATTTTTATTGTTTCTGACGGTACCGGTCGCACGGCAACTCAAGCTCTTAATGCTGCCATTACCCAGTTTCCGGGCCATAATTTAGAAACCATAATACGAAACGATGTTCGCTCGAAAGAACAGATTGAGGAAGCGGTGAAAGAGGCTTCCGAGACTAAAGCATTTATTGTTCATACATTGGTTTCTAATTCCTTACGTGATTTTATTATCACTACAGGCAGAACCTATAATGTTGAAACTATTGATTTAATGGGTCCTTTGTTAGCGAGGCTCTCAGAAAAACTAATGCACTCCCCCACCGAAAAGCCAGGGCTTTTCAGTGAAATTAATAAAGAGTATTTCAAACGAATTGACTCTATGCAGTTTGCTTTTCATCACGATGATGGCCAGCATCCTGAAGAGTTGCATAAAGCTGAAATTGTGCTGCTCGGCGTTTCCAGGACTTTTAAAACGCCACTAAGCATCTATTTTGCCTTTAAAGGCTGGATGGTGGCTAACGTGCCTATCGTACTAAATCAACCCCCTCCTAATGAAATTTTTCAAATACCTCCTGAACGCGTTTTTTGCCTAACAGCTTATGCCTATAACCTCTCTACACTTCGTCAGGTAAGACTTGAACATCTTGGCTCGGGCGCTGCCAATTATGCAACATTACAACATGTAAATATGGAACTTAATTACGCAAGATTTATCTTCAGTAAACAACCCTTATGGCCGGTAATTACAGTAACGAACAAACCAATAGAAGAAATTGCAAGCGAGATCCTTGCTATCAAAAAAGCCAAAATTGCCAGTTTGGAAACAGATTAACACACTTCAATCCCTCTTAAACAAATTATGCGCTCTTATTTTAAACTTTATATTGCCCTGTGTTTGAGTATCTTTATTAATGGCGGCTGTACATCTGCCGGAAGTAAAATGTCAGCACAGCAACCCGATAGCACTAAAAACCTTCTTGAGAAGTTTTTGTCATCCAAATCATTGGCTCACTCTACCGTTGCTATAAAAATAATTGACCTGCAATCAAATGAAGTATTAGTTTCACATAATGAATCTTTAACGGTTGTGCCAGCTTCAGTACAAAAAATATTTATAACGGCAGCCGCTTTGGAAACCTTTACTCCTTATCATACCTTTTCTACTATCCTTTCGTATTCGGGTGAAATTGACAAAGGGGACGTATTGCATGGTGATTTATACATTATTGGCGGAGGCGATCCGACCTTTGGAAGCCCCTATTTTGGCGATAACTATGGAAATGTGATCAACAGACTTAGCGATGCAACAAAAGCTGCCGGAATAAAAAAGATCAATGGAAATATTATTGGGGATGCCTCAATATTCGGAGAACCAAATATTCCCGGTACATGGATTTGGGAAGATATTGGTAATTATTTTGGAGCTATCCCATCAGGATTAAATATTTATGACAACAGTTATGAAATAGCGTTCAGGTCGAAAAAAAAGCCAGGAACCCCTACAACCATCCTCAGAATTACTCCTGAAATTACCGGTTTAGCGTTTGAAAATCACGTAATCTCTGCTAAAGATAATCGTGATAATGCCTGGATATTTGGTTCGTATCTGGATAATAAACGGGTGATAACCGGCGCCATACCAGCCGGAAAAGAGAATTTTATTATCAAAGGAGCTATTCCTGATCCGGCAAAATTAGTAACAGAGCAGCTTGCCGAAAAATTAAAAACGAATGGCATAGCAATTACCGGAAATACCCACTCCTCTTTTTCAGCATCTTCGAAAATTCAAAAGAGAACATTACTTGAAATAAAATCGCCGAATTTGGCAGACATTATTAATAAAACAAACTCAAAGAGTGTTAATCTATATGCCGACGTGCTATTGATGCATTTAGCCGCCACTGCCGGAAAACCATCGCTAACAGAGGGAGGTAAAATTTTAAAATCGTTCTGGAAAGATAAAGGAATGCATAGCGAGGGTATATTCTTGATGGATGGAAGTGGAAGCTCAAGATCTAATGGAGTTACAGCAGATCAGATAGTTTTTGTTCTGAAATATATGAATGACAGTCATTATTCCGAAATATTTCAAGAATCATTAGCAACTGCAGGCGTTTCAGGAACATTGAGGAATTTTGGAAAAGGCTCATCGTTAGAAAGTAACTTTTATGCGAAATCCGGATCAATGGCAAGAATACAAAGTTATGCAGGATATCTCACAGTCGCCTCCGGAAAAAAGTTGGCGATAGCATTAATCATCAACAATTTCGATGACGAACCGGCAATTATTAAAAATCAAATTAAGGATTTTTTAATAGAGGTTTACCAAAATCTTTAATATTGAGATCAGTTAGCTCGCTTGTTTTTTATTTCAACAAAACAACATTTTGCAGATTTATATATTAATACACAAGATGAATTAAAACGGAAAAATTATGGAAATTACCAACTGGGCGGGCAATTATCAATAATGTTATCACTTATCCAAAATGGACTGCTAATAGCGACTTTTCCATCAGATATTTTAAAAAAAATCCTTTTCAGGGCAATTCACCCTTTGCCATCTCATACAGATTGGCAAAATTCATTTAGCCAAAAGAGGCTACTCCAAATTTCACACTAACTTTGAAGACAAAATTTTGATAACATGACGAGCGAAAAATTCTATTCCAAAGCGCTTGAAGCTAATCTTGCCGAAACCCGCTATAAGGATATAGTTATACCAAAGCATTTGCAGGACTTTATTGCCCTGTCCGCAAAATATTATGGCATTAATAAGCGTGCACAGGAGTGTATTATAGAGTATTTACACCCTTTCAGCAATCGTCTTTTTGTTGTAGAACAGCTTCGTGAGATTTTGATTTCCGATTTTTGGTTCTACTCATCGCTTCCTGAAGCCAACAACGCATTTAGCGTACTTATCATGCTGTATAATGAGATCCTGACAACGTGCGAACAGGAAGAGATTGGAAAAATCATCGTAAAAACATTGCTTGAGTTTATTAATCTCATAGTGAAAGAGAAAAAAACAGAACTTTTTCCGGCCATTCACCATAGCCTTAAAGCGCTTTACGATAACCTTGACAACAACGAAAAAGCTTACATCATTAACACGAGATATTTCGCTAAATTTTTAGATACTGTAGTTGTCATTCCCGAATTTGAAGAAGAGGTTATCACACTTACAAAAGATGTTTATCGTAACAACTTAATGTTTTGGCGCGAAAGCACACAAATAGAGAGCTGGTATGAAGAAAAGAAAGACCTGCTCGTTGACGATTTCAAAACTATTTTTGTTAAGGCCGGTGATGACTGGTTCAACGAATTATTGGGCAGGCTAAATACAGCCGACACATGGGAGAAGCTTAACACCGGCTTTCCGGGATTTGATGATATGGCCGACCATTTTGCAGCGTTAGTCAACAATTTAGATAGTTTTATTGATAAGTTTTTCTATACATTTTATCTTTTACACCTGCCAGGCATGCAAAGTAAAAAAGATAGATTGATATGGAGCATAAATAAAGTGCTACAAAATGCTGTAAATGAGATAGAGACTGAGAAACTATTCAATTTTGTTGACTGGATTTTTACCCTTTGCCAAGAGCTAAGCGCTGAGCATACTTCAGCCGTATTGGATGTTATATTGACTTTGGGTAAACGAATCGTTGATCGCGATGAAACGGAAGATAGACAATACATAAATTATTTTGAAAAAAAGCTTATTGATTTTGGTTTCGAAACACCCGGTATTGTTTATGTGAACAAGGATTGGCAAATCAATGTTAACGAAAATCACATAAAAAATATACGCGTTTGGCTTGAACTGATCGAATATCCGCAGACAGTAATGGAAAAACTTCTCTCGGCCTTGATCGTCAACCTTAAGTTGGGAGGGATTTTTATCAGCGATACTGATCTATTCCAGCGAGAAATCACTAAGGTTCTCAATTCCAACATATCTCCCTTTTACAAAAAGGTTAAAGAGCTTACGCGAATTTTCCCTGTTTACTTCCACGAGATCGGCGCCGAAGGCGAAATCCGAAATGTAACTACAAATATGGATGAGATCAATGAGCGGAAAGATAAGCTGGTGCATTTTCTGCGTAAGCAAGTGCATACCGAAAGTAATAATACACTTATTGACCTTACCCGACGTGTTTTCAAATTTTGGTGCGATGGGAATAAAGATGCTCTTGAGCCTTTCGTGCCGAAAGATGTGTTTGATTCAATTGACCTGAAAAGCGACTATTTTATCACAATCCATAAGCTTGCAAATAAGATGCTTAGTATGTCGGCAATGACGTACGCCACTTTGTTCGAAGTAGAACCACGGCTTTTTGAAAAATTGATTGAGCGCCTACCTCAGGAACACCAAAAAGATATCCACCGGCTGGAATGTATATATGCGCTCTATGCATTGCTAAAAGAGAAATACTCATTCGAAACCTTGGATATTATCTCAATTCTCAGAAGATACTCATTTATTGAAGCATCTGAGATAACTCTTTTCGATAATGCAATGAAAGAAGAAGATTTTGACGCTGCACTAAAATTGATCTATCATTTTATGGAACAGCTTAAAAAAATCATATTCAATCCGGAAACAACTCAAGCATGGGAAAACATATACCACAAACGACATATTGCCATTGGAATTCCCTCGATGTACGGAACATATCGGGAGCCTAAATTTGAAGCAATAGGCCTTACATTTAGACTTGAAAATATTGCTACAAGGCTGATGGAAAAAATTGTGGATCGAATTAATCTTGAATATGTATCGGCCAAAACGCTTAAAAGGATATTGCAGATTCTTGAGTTTTTCAAAGAAGGCTTGGAATTGGATGGAATATATAATCAAGGGTTTAATTCAAACCTTGATATGTATCGCTATTCATTGACTTCAGGAAGTTTTTCGCTGCAACAACACATTAATATTTTTCAATTTATTGCCGAAAACGTAAAAGTAACAATTGATAAATATTTTCTGCGCTCTTATGAATATCCGCTGAAGGTAATTATTCCTCAACTCTTTTTTAATGGCATCAACTATAGCGAAAAAGAGAAAATGAAAATCATTACGATGAAGTCAGAGGAGTTTTTCAGGGATATTATCAGTCAGGCATTTCTCGTTCAGCCTTTAGATAATCTGATATCGAGAGTTTTAAATTCGCTTCACAACATGGTTGACAAATACCCTTCGGAACTGATCAACGATGTAATGTCCTACAACTCCGATCTGGTAATCAGCCCTATATATCAGGAAACAAAAAATATTGATAACCAAATATTTCTTGGGTCTAAAGCATTTTTTCTTAAAAAGCTATATACTTCAGGGTTCCCTGTACCGCCAGGTTTTGTGTTAACTACTGAGGTTTTCCGTCGTCGAAATGCTATTTCCAATCATCAGGAGATCAAAAAAGAGATGAACGACCTTATAATGCAACACCTGCAACGGCTCGAAAAAATAACGGGACAGGAATTCGGCAATTCCGAAAACCCATTATTGCTCTCGGTACGCTCAGGAACAGCTATTTCAATGCCTGGAGCAATGGATACCTTTCTTAATGTAGGTTTGAATGACGAAGTTACTGAAGGATTGAGCAAGAAACATAATTTTGGCTGGACATCGTGGGATTGCTATCGAAGGTTTTTACAAAGCTGGGGGATGGCAAACGGTATCAGTAGGGATGTTTTCGACGACATTATGAGAACTTATAAAAAACGCCATGACGTTGACCTGAAGATGTATTTCAAACCTGAAACTATGAAGGAGATCGCTATGGCATATCGTAAAGCATTGGATGATCATCAGGTATATTTTGAACAAAATCCGATAAAGCAACTTGAATACACTATTAATTGCGTTTTCGATTCGTGGGATTCCGATAGGGCCAAAGTGTACCGAAAGCATATGAATATTGCCAACGACTGGGGAACGGCGGTGATCGTTCAAAAGATGATACTCGGAAATTTAAACTACACCTCAGGAACAGGAGTGGTATTTACTCAAAACCCGCACCGACAAAGGCCAGGAGTGCATCTGTACGGCGACTTTAAATTGTGCAGCCAAGGTGAAGACATCGTTGCAGGACTTGTAACACCGCTACCGGTTGGAGAAACTCAACGACAATACCAACAAATAGAGGGTGAATCATTGCAAACAAAACTACCGGAAATATATAAACGGATTCATAAAATAGCTGTGGAGATGACCGAAAAGCATGGTTATAGCCCACAAGAGATTGAATTTACATTCGAATCGGAAAATCCTGACGATCTCTATATTTTACAAACACGTGATCAGGATTTTAATCAGCCTGCAAAAATTAACGTATTTAGTCATTCGAGCCATCAGATGAAGTTGGTTGGACGCGGCATTGGGATTGGAGGCAGCGCCATGAACGGAATAGTAGCAATTGATAACAACGACTTGATCGCTTTAAATAAAAATTTTCCTGGCGAAAAATTAATACTTGTCCGGCCAGACACTGTACCGGACGATATCGGAATGATTTTCGAGTGCGACGGCCTACTGACAGCCAAAGGAGGGGCAACATCCCATGCTGCCGTAACAGCAGTACGATTAGGAAAAACATGTGTAGTAAATTGCACCGATATGGTGGTTAACGATATCCTAAAAGAGTGTGTAATAAACGAATTCGTTTTTAAACCTGGCGATAAAATCGCAATTGATGGATATAATGGCAATATATTTAAAGGTCATTACCCGATAGAAACTACCGAAATAAGAACTATGCTGTAATAATAAAATATTATTGCTCAGGCAGTGAAGATGAAGCAATATTGGGAGCATTGCCCGAAATGAGTAAACCCAGATTTAACAACTCCTGTTCAATTAATAAATCCAACCCATGCAATAAAGATTGCCGATTCTCCCGCACAAGAAGCTGAAGAGCATGATATTCAGGAAAATCCTCTAAAAAGCTAACATTTTGCGCTCCTAAAAAATTATTGATCTGAAGATTGAACATAAACAGGTCATTCCATTGACCAAGCCTGTCGCCAATCATACGCAAATTACTTAAATCGTACTTACCAAAAACATTGTCCGGAAAACAATGTGCCAAGAACTGTAATACAAAAAACAATTGTTTTACTTGTTTTCTGAGTTTGTGCACGTAGTCTTCATTTTCAATCAATAAAAGTAAGTTGCTAATATTTTCTGTTTTCTTAATAATAAACGCTATGCTATCTCTTTCAGGATCAACACGATATTTAGCATTAGCAACTCTTTTTTCCAACACCGAAGGCTTATCAAAAGAGGTAGGTTCAATATGTGTAACTAATGCCTGTAAATTATCTAAGAGATACTTTTCTTGTTTATTAATATGATGTTGCAGATGCTCGAAATCATAGCTAAGTTTTTCTTTATAGTTGTTTAAAATTAGATGTTGGAGCTGCACATCTCTTAATTTCCCTGAATGAAAGAAGATATCTTTTACAAGTTTAAAAAAAGTATCGCGTAAAGTTATCGGGTAGTTAATACTCTTTTTTAGTTTATGTACCGCATTGATTTTTTTTACTGCAACACGCATCTGATGAATAGCTTGTCTGTC
This sequence comes from Lentimicrobium sp., assembly GCA_012516825.1. GTDB lineage: Bacteria > Bacteroidota > Bacteroidia > Bacteroidales > 4484-276 > RZYY01. The sequence continues at coordinate 11,199 of JAAYWF010000274.1, forward strand.
AAATTTTATAAGGGTAGTATGATAATAATCTCTGAATACTTTTACCTGATCGTAAAAAAATTCCGATAAATCAGGATAACTGAGATTATTGGCAGATGACCTCTTCATATTTACAAAACGCTTTCTAATAGATTTATTATAAAAACAACAGGTTTTACTTAATTTGCCATTTTTAGTTATGTTTTTTTCCAGATCGCTTTTTATTCTAAAGTTTTTAAATGGCGATCTGTAATAAAGTTTAAGCCATATACATATTAAAAGTAATTCTAAAAAAAAATAATGAAAATCTGAAAGATAACCCGAATCTTAGCACTTATAATACTTTTTCAAAACTGAAAAGACACCTTCATTAACCTCATTTTTCAGAAACATAAAATTTTATGCATTTAATTACAGCTACAATTAGATTAAATGTTGATTTAAATAGGATATAATTTTATTTCTCTGGCGATATTTTTAGATTTTATCTCTTTTTATCACATTTACAGCAATTGTACAAAAATCTAAGCGGAGGCGCTTATGAAACACGCTAATTACTTTTTAAACCGGCTTTTTGCCGAATGTTATTACCTCCTTAGGCAAAGATTTCTTCTTTTTACCCATCTTACCTACAACAGCATCGCTTGGGATTACGATCTTTATCCCGACCTGATTATTGGCCGTTGCGGCGTGGATAATGAAACCCAGGTGCTAAATGTGATGGATAAATTAGTTGATTTTGAAAGAATTATTAATTTTGATGTTTAACAATCTAAAAAAATAAGATATGAAAAAATTTACTTTACTTATTACTTTGCTGCTTTTTGTAGTTTGTTCTTTTGCACAAAAAATAACAAGAGGGCCGGATGTTGGGGAAATCTATTTCCTTGGGCCTACTACAACGATCTTACAGGGTGCCATTTACCACTCTACTGATTTTGGGGAAACAGCTATTTGTATGGATAGTGTTTCTGCTTTGAGTAATACTTTAGTTGCGATGACTGCTGATAAAACACCCGGTAGTTTATACTTTAGTACAATGGGGGGGGGGCTTTATTATTCAGACAGTTACGGTAATTATAATACGTGGACGTTACATCAAGGAGGTATTTCGAATAAAATTAACAGTGGCAGAAATGATGGTGAAATTTTTAACAGGATAGGTTCTCATAGTATCAATTATGGTTTAAATTTTACAACTCATAGTTGTCAAGGTTTTTTTGGTTCAACAAAAGCTGCTGAAATTGACAATTCTAATGATATTGCTTATTGCATATCATACGACTATGAAATTAATGACACCTTATTTTTTTTCATTTCATATAATAATTATGATAACCTTGAAGTGAAGCATAAGTTCAATTTTCACTGGAGCAATGAAGTTTTTATAAGCAGAGAGAATGATGCTGGTACATTATTCTTATGCAATACAACTTTAAAAGAATTGTATTTTTCTGACAATTATGGCGAAAGCTGGACTCTTAAAAATTTATTTACCTGCCCTAATCTACCAATTAAAGGTATTACAGGTGGAAGGCAGGATGGAGAGTTATATTTACTTGTTGAATATTTGCAAATGATGGGGCAACGCCGCCATGTTTACATTTATCACAGTTTAGATTATGGGGAAACATTCACTATTTATCACCCTGTTTCTATTGGCCCAGACCCTATTTATGCGGATTTTATTGCAACAGACACTTTAGTAGAGCCAGGTGATACTGTTCAGTTCACTGATTTATCAAACGATGCAGAAACATGGGAGTGGGATTTTGAGAATGATGGAACCATTGATTCTTATGAACAAAATCCAATACATATTTATCAGGACACAGGATATTATACTGTTAAACTTTCAATTAGCGGAGCAGGCGGGATAATCCAGGATTATGGGATTAGAAATAATTATATACATGTGAAAAATCTTACAAGTATCTCAAACAAAACAAAGGAAAACATTATAATCGTATATCCGGTACCTTCAAAAAACCATCTGACCATAGAATCGAAAAGTGACATAACCGGGATTTCAATTTTTGATTTGAATGGCTTGCTGATAGAAGCATTCTACCCCCCGAATTTCATAGAGCAAAATAAATTAATTGCTTTATCATTCTATCACTATAAGTCTGGTGTTTATTTAATCAAAATCGAAACAGCTCAAAACTCACACCTAAAAAAAATCGTAATAAACCACTAAAAACAAAAAAAAACGAAAACTACTACATTATTTATCTTATTTTTTTTTGCATTTCAAACGACTTATCCACAGACATGGATTGAATTTACTACAAGTGAAAGCACGAAAACATTCTATGAACTATTGACGTCCACCGACACAATTGTTGAGTTTAAAATAGTTGTCCCTGGGATGTTTTCCACTGTTATTGATACTTTTAACAGGGTTCAAGTAACAGGGCATACAAGGATGGATTCTGTTGGATACCCCGAAATTCCGATAATATCATACCTGGTTGCTATCCCAACCTGTGATAGTGTAATCATGAATATTGAACTTTTTGATTCGATAAAATATTCAAACGTAAACATCTACTCTGCACCGGAACTTATACCGGATACAACAGTTGAAGGTAATATAGCTTTAATTGAACAGTTTGCGTATAACTGTACGGTCTATGAAACGGATGCCTGGTTTCCCGGTACTGTAGCTGAAACTATTGATAAGGGAGCCATTAGAGCACAGGATGTTATACGAGTCTTATTTTATCCCATACAATTTAATCCTGTGAAAAAGGAAATTTGGGCTTATTCGCAAGCAAAGGTTACATTAACTTTTATGAATGCATCAGGGTCAATCCAGAAAAATGTTGGGATATTTAACGAGGTTGTGGGTAACACGCTTATTAATTATAACTCAAACGGATTAAACGCTTCAGTGAGTTGCGGTGCTGGATTGACAGATACAGGATTTGTTTACCGTGATAGTTTGTTAGTTGGGCAGAAAATAGGTAATAAATGTGATTATTTAATTGTTACACCTGACGAATTTTTTTATAATGAAGATATTTTAAACCTTGCCATTCACAGGTCTGGATTTAATGGATTTGATGTAGCAATAATTACTACATCTACTATTAATGGCAGCTTGTTGCGGTATATTGACCTCAATTACATCGAAGGGTCTTACTGGATTTTAGAAGGCAGAATCGTTGAACGAATTGGTAATACTACTGTCTATATGCTTCCCGAACCAGTTTACGTTATTGATATTTACGAAGGAGGACCGTTTCGGTGTTATTATGATGATTCATTTGGACTATACAACCCTACTCCAACGATTCCCTGCGATTACACTACCAACATAAACAGCGAACTATCAATGTCTTTGCAAGTGTTTCCTAATCCATTCAACGATTTCATGACAGTGGCTTGCAGCGAAAGCAATTGTCTGACAGTAATATACGACACCAGAGGTCTTTTAAGATAGAGAGGATTTCTTTTTTCAAACACTTATGTAATTGACCTGCAAAACCTCGAATCCGGGATCTATTGCCTCCTACTTTATTCTAACAATAAAATCATTTCCCAAAATATTATAAAATTATAAACTATGAAATCTATTTAGTCAATAATCGTGATTTGTGGATAAAGTTACTTTTCGGGACTATTTCAAGATTTTAATCTCAATTTTACTTTCCAGCTTTATATCCTTCAATTCCCTTATCAAGAAATGCTAAGAACTCATCAATATTAGTGTTGAAGCCATAAGGCTCGGCCAGCCTATTTTCATCATTGTTAAGCAAGACGTAATAGGGCTGTGAATTAACGCCATAATTACGTGCTTGAAAATCACTCCATTTTGCTCCTACACTTTTTATTTTCCTCTGTTTGCCACCAAAGTCCGATACATACTGCTCATCAATTGGCAATGCGGTTCTTTCATCAACATACAGCGAAATAATTATATACTCTTCAGCAAGTCGTTGCAATACCCTTTGGTCGCTCCACACCGACTGGTGCATTTTTTTGCAGTTAGAACACCCATGCCCTGTAAAATCAAGAAAAACAGGTTTATCAACAGTTTTGGCATATTGCACTCCTTCATCATAATCTAAAAACATTGTAAGCCCGTAAACGCCCTGTTTTGTTTTAAAACTACTGTAATCCCCTGTTAAAGTCAGTGATGTTGAACTTGAGCTTTGCCCTGCACTTTGCAAGTTATATTCTTGTGTGGTCATTGACGGAGTAAAAGCGCTAATTGCATTTAACGGAGCGCCCCACATGCCCGGTATTAAGTAAACGACAAAAGAAAATGTTACTATCACAAAGAAAAGACGTGTAACAGATATGTAAGGAACATCGCTATCGTTCGAAAATTTAATTTTTCCAAGTAGATAAAAACCCATCAATGTAAACAACGTAATCCATATAGCAATAAACGTATCTCTGCTAAGCAGCCCCCATTGTCCTACAGCATCGGCTACTGATAAAAACTTCAATGAGAAAGCCACTAAAATAAAAGCTAAAACTACCTTTACCGAATTAAGCCATCCACCCGATTTTGGCAGATTGCCTAACATTGATGGGAAAATGGCAAGTAACGAAAAAGGAACGGCAAGCGCCGTGGCAAACCCAGCCATACCTAACATTGGCGACAGCCAACTACCACTAACTGCCGCCTGCACAAGCAAAGTGCCAATAATAGGGCCGGTACACGAAAATGAAACTAAAACCAAAACAAAAGCCATCAGGAAAACTCCGATCAACCCACCGCTCGACTCTGCTTTACTGTCCATTTTGTTTACCCAACTTGAAGGAAGAGTAAGCTCAAAAGCGCCAAAAAAGGCTGCCGCAAAAACTAATAGCAAGAGGAAAAAGAAAATGTTAAAAATTGGGCTTGTAGCCATTTGATTAAGCTTATCGGAGCCGAAAATTAATGAAATACCCATGCCAAGAGTTACATATATAATAATTATTGAGATCCCATAAAAAATACCATCGCGCCTACCTTTTGACTTACTTCCCGAACTCCTAAGAAAATAACTTACCGTCATTGGGATCATCGGAAAAACACATGGCGTAATCAAGGCCAGCAAGCCACCAATCAAACCGACAACAAACATATACCAAACGCTTTCGGAAGTTCTATCTTTATCAGTTCTAATCTGGTTACCTCCTGCTGGTACTGTCTTAGCAACTGCCTCATCGCCATTTTCATTAAAAGAAAATTTAAAATCTACCTCTGTAGGAGGAAGACATTTTTCATTATCACAACACATATACTCGAGGAAACCATCAATAACGAGAGGTTCGGATGTCAAAAGTCGAATCTCACGGGTAAACTCTGCTTGTTTTTTAAAAAGCAGCAATTTCATTTCAAAAATCGGATCATCTTTTTCTTCAGG